>NZ_JBFBIV010000011.1:76486-154846 GCF_040702025.1 Streptomyces sp. NPDC088194
TCGCGCTGGAGTTCGGCGAGCATGCCGGCGGTGGAGCTGGCGACGAGCTTGTACTCCTTGTCGAGCCCGTAGCCGGGGAGGACCTTGGAGCTGAGCAGTTTCATCTCGCCGGCGCCGGGCTCGATGCCGATGATCTTGCCGCCGAACTCGGCCGACTTGCCCTTGAGGTCGGCCATGGTCTTGACGCCCTTGACGTAGGACGGGACCGAGACCTCCAGGGAGGTCTGGTCGTACCACTTGCCGAGGTCGGTGTAGCTGCTGCCGTACTGCTTCATGTACGAGGCGTGCGTGGTGGGCAGCCAGGCGTCGGTGAGGTAGTCGAAGTTGCCGCTGGCCAGTCCGGTGAAGGCGGCGCCGGGGTCGTAGGTGTTGACCTGCGCCTTGTAGCCGCGCTCGTCGAGGACTTCCTTCCAGAGGTTCGCCGAGGCGATCGACTCGTCCCAGTTGAAGGAGCCGATCTTGACCGACTGTCCCTTGCCGACGTTCGTGGACGCGGTCGGAGTCGAGCTGCCGCCGTTGTCCGAGAACACCCCGATGCCGCCCGCGACCAGCGCGAGGATGACCACCGCGGACAGGCCGACGGCCGGGCGCGGCCGGTAGCGCAGCACCGAGAAGCCCTGGGTGGCGCTGCGGGCGCGCGCCAGGGCGCGGCGGCCCAGCGGCGACACCTGGTCGCCGAGGGCGCCGGTGATCCGGTCCAGGTAGATGGCGAGCACCACCACGGATATGCCGCCCTCGAAGCCGAGGCCGATGTTCACCTGGCTGATCGCGCCGAAGACGGTCGAGCCGAGGCCGTCCGCGCCGACCATGCCGCCGATGACGACCATGGACAGCGCCAGCATGATGACCTGGTTGACGCCGGCCATGATGGTCGGCAGCGCCAGCGGCAACTGCACCCGCAGCAGGGTGCGGGACGGCGGTGTGCCGAACGCCTCCGCGGCCTCGACCAGTTCCGGGTCGACCTGCCGGATGCCCAGCTCGGTCATGCGCACGCCGACCGGCATCGCGAAGACGATGGTGGCGATGACGGCGGGCACCGTGCCGAGGCTGAAGAAGATGATCGCCGGGATCAGGTAGACGAACGCCGGCAGCGTCTGCATGACGTCCAGCACCGGCCGGATCAGCACGCTCGCCGTGCGGCGCCGGGCGGCCCAGATGCCCAGCGGCACCGCGAGCGCCAGCGCGACCACCGCCGAGACGACCACCAGGGACAGCGATTCCATCGCCTCGTCCCACTGGGCGACGGAGTCGATGAGCGCGAAGCCGACGAACGCCAGGACGCCCGCGGTCAGCCCGCGCATCCACAGCGCGAGCACCGCGAGGATCGCGGCCATCAGCAGCGGCGACGGGCCGCCGAGCGCCCACTCCACGCCGTTGTACATGCCGTTGACGACATGGCTGATGAAGTTGAAGAGCCAGGACAGGTGGTGGGTGAGCCAGTGGACGACGTCCTCGGCCCAGTCGCCGAAGTGGAGCCTAGGCACGGGTCGCCTCCTTGCCCTCGGCGTCGCCGCCGCCGTCAGGACCGCCCGGGCCGTCAAAACCACCCGGACCGCCCGGTCCACCGGGTCCGCCTGGATCGCCGCCGCTCGGGACGGCGTCGTCCAGCGTCGGGAAGTCGGGCAGGCGGTGGCTGCCGGTGTCCTCCAGGCCCTCGCCGAGCGCGGCGAGCAGCGTCACCCGGGGGATGACGCCGGTCAGCCGGCCGTTGTCGTCGAGCACCGCGAGCGGCAGCTTCGACTGCGAGGCGGGGGTGAGCAGTTCGGACAGCGGCGCGTCCGCGTGCGTGGTGACGCAGTCGGTGTCCATCAGGTCGCGCATGGTGCCCTCGGCCTTGCGCAGCGCCTCGGTGACACGCACCTCGGTGACGGTGCCGACCAGCTTGCGGCCGCGTTCGACGACGAAGGCGGCGGACGCCTGGTCGGTGCGCAGCGCGCGCATGGCGGCGCGCGGGCCGTCGTTGGGGCTCACCATCACCCGCGGCTCCTCCATGATCGAGGCCGCGGTCAGCACCCGGGAACGGTCGACGTCCTGCACGAAGCTGGCCACGTAGTCGTTGGCCGGGTCGGTGAGGATGTCCTCCGCGGTGCCGATCTGGACGATCCGGCCGTCGCGCATCACCGCGATCCGGTCGCCGAGCCGCATCGCCTCGTTGAGGTCGTGGGTGATGAAGACGATCGTCTTGCGCAGCCGCTGCTGGAGCTCCAGCAGCTGGTCCTGCATGTCGCGGCGGATCAGCGGGTCCAGCGCGGAGAAGGACTCGTCCATCAGCAGCAGGTCGGCGTCGGTGGCGAGCGCGCGGGCCAGGCCGACCCGCTGCTGCATGCCGCCGGACAGCTCGTCCGGCCAGGACTTCTCCCAGCCGTCCAGGCCGACCATCGACAGCGCCTCGGCCGCCTTCTCCTCGCGCTCCTTGGCCGGCCGGCCCTGGACCTCCAGGCCGTAGGCGGCGTTCTCCAGGACGCTGCGGTGCGGGAAGAGCGCGAAGTGCTGGAAGACCATGCTGATCTTGCGGGAGCGCAGGTCGCGCAGGGCCTTCGCGGACAGGCCCGTGAGGTCCTGGCCGTCGAACAGCACCCTGCCCGAGGTGGGCTCCAGCAGACCGTTCAGCATGCGCAGCAGCGTGGACTTGCCCGAGCCGGACAGACCCATGACGACGAAGATCTCGCCCTGCTCCACGTCGAAGGAGGCGTCGATCACCGCCGCGGTCGTCCCCTCCTCTCTCAGTTCCGCACGGTCGGCCCCCTCCTGAAGCCGACGAATGCCTTCCTTCGGCTTGCGGCCGAAGACCTTGAATACGTGCTCGATGACGAGCTGTGACACGTTTGCCTTTCGGGGCAGGGGACAGGACGGAACCAGAGGCCGTCGCATACCGGCCAATGAGTTCACATCGAAGCTATCCGGCAGCGACCCGAGTGTCCTGGCAGCGGCAACCGCCGCCAGGAGACGGACCTCCGGGTTCGGGTCGCCGCCTACCCCGTGCCCTACGCAGCGCAAACAAGATCGTCGAAGACCGTCCCGTTTGTCTGATTGTGTACGTATATAAGTGGCCGTTTATCGTGACCGGATCGTGCCCCTTATGACATCGATCCGCAGGGTGGGAACTGTTGACCCGATCTTGACTCAGTGTTAACGATTCTGTGGGGTCGCTGTGATCCGCTTCTCGAACCAGTGGTGGGCGTAGGGCTCGTCGTTGAACGCGGGCACCTCCTGGAAGCCGCAGGAGTGGTAGAGCCTGATCGCCGCGTCGAGGGTCCTGTTGGTGTCCAGCCGCAGCGCGGTGCGGCCGTCGGCGGCGGCCCGGGCCTCCAGTTCGGCGAGGAACCTGCGGCCGAGGCCGAGTCGGCGGGCGTCCGGCGCGACCCACATGCGCTTGATCTCGGCGGGGGCGCCGGCCGGCAGCTTCAGGCCGGCGCAGCCGACCGGCTCGCCGTACAGCCGGGCGATCAGGAAGACGCCGCGCGGCGGGCGCAGGTCGCCCGCGTCGGGCAGCAGGCTCGCCGCGGGGTCGAAGCCGCCCTCGAAGCGCTCGTCCATCTCCGCGAAGTACGCCCGCAGGCAGTGCTCGGCGTCGGGGTGCCCCGGCTCGACGGGCTCCAGGGTGACGGTCGCGGCGGTCAGCAGCCGCTCGACGTCGGCCATCGCCGCGGTCAGCCGGGCCCGCTGCGCGGGGTTGAGCGGCGCCAGGAGGGAGCCGGCCAGCTCGTCGCTGCGGTCGTCGAGCGCGGCACGCTCGGCCCGGCCCGCGTCGGTGAGCCGTACGGTCCGCACCCGCCGGTCGCCGGGTGCCGGCTCCACGGTCACCAGGCCGTCGGCCTCCAGGGCGCGCAGCAGCCTGCTGACGTACCCGGAGTCGAGCCCGAGCCGGTCCCGCAGCCGGCGTACGTCCTGGCCCTGCTCGCCGATCTGCCACAGCAGCCGGGCCTCGCCCACGGGCCGGTCGCGGCCGAGGTAGCGGTCGTGGAGCACGCCCACGCGTTCGGTGACGGTGCGGTTGAACCGTCGCACCTGGTCGATCTGCGCCGTATCCATTCTCTGACTCTAGTCAGAGAATCGGGTGTCGGGACAGGGGCGGACGGGGCGGGTGTGGGTGCGGGTGGGGATCGGGTGCGGGATACGGGCGCCGGGTCGGGCGCGGGATACGGGCGCCGGGTCGGACGCGGTGGCGGGAATCGGGTCGGGCACGGTGGCGGGAATTGGCTCGGGATCGGGTCGGGATCGGGTCGGGCTCGGGCGCCCGGCGGGGTGGCGGGCGGTCGGGCGTAGGCTGCGGGAAAGGTGAACGTTCAGCCATTGCATGGGCATGGACGCGGGAGGACGGGGAGGCGGCCGATGGCGGGCAGCATGGGGAGGCCGCGGCGGGCGCTGTGGATCACGGCCGCGGCCGGGCTCGCGGTGGACCAGGTGACGAAGGCCGTCGCCGCGGTGGCCGTGGAGGGCAAGCAGCCGGTGCACGCGCTGGGCGGCGGCGTGACCTTCACCGCCTTCCGCAACTCCGGCGCGGCCGGGTCCTTCGCCCCGCACGCCACCCTCGTCTTCACGGTGCTGGCCGTCGGCGTGCTCTCCTTCATCACCTGGGCGTCCTCGTCCGTGCGCTCGGTCGGCTGGGCGGTCGGGCTCGGGCTGCTCTTCGCCGGCGCCGGCGGCAACCTCGCCGACCGGCTCTTCCGCCACCCCGGGTTCGGCCGCGGCGCCGTGCTGGACTTCATCCAGATCGGTCACTCCGGGATCTTCAACCTCGCCGACCAGTGCGTGACCTTCGGCGCGCTGACGATCCTGGTGCAGACCTTCCGCGGGGTCCCGATGCGGGCGCCCGGCCCGGCGCACTGACCCTCGTCCCGCCGAACCGGCCCTGGACCGGGGCCGGTTCGGGCCGGATCACCCGCCGGCCGCTCCGCGGCGCAGGACCAGGTGACTCCACGACACCCCGGGGCGGCCGTGCGGGTCCGGCCGCTCGCTGCGGTGGACCCGGCGCAGACCGTGGTCGCGGCCGAGCCGGACCGTCTCGTCCGCCGAGACGTCGAACATGCGCCGGCCCGCCGGGACCGGGCCGTGCCGCAGCGACAGCACGACCTGCCCCTCGGCGGCGAGCAGGTCGGCGAGCGCTCCCATCGCCGCCGTCCGCTGGCCCGCGTCGAGATGCATCCACACCGCGGTCAGCAGGATCAGCTCGAAGCGCCGCTCGGGTCCGTCGCCGCGCCCGCGCAGCGCCGGGAGGCCGGGCAGCGCGTCGTCGACCCACTCGATGTCCTGGTCGGCATGGATCTTCCGGCCCAGGGCGCGCAGTTCCGCGGTCGGTTCGACGGCGACGACCCGGTGCCCCAGCGCGGCCAGCGCGGCGGCGTCGCGTCCGCTGCCCGCGCCGATGTCCAGGACCGCGGCCGGCCGGGTCGGCAGCAGGTGCAGCGTGTCGCGATGGACGTCGGCGAAGGACACGCTCTCGTACTGCCCGGCGAGCGTCTCGGCGGCTTCGGCGTAGCCCGCGGTGGTCGGCATCTGCCGCGCATCGATCATCGGCACAGCGTAGATCGCGCGGCGGGGGCCGGAAAAGGCGCTCGGCGCGGGTCGTTCCACGACGGGATCGGGGAGCCGTCAGCCGTTCGAGGCGCCGTCCGGGGCGGTCCAGACGTCCGGGCCGCCGCCGTGCCACACGAACAGCTCGGGGTCGTCGAGGCTGACCGCGTCCGGGTCGAGGCCCGCGCGGCGAAGGAACTCCAGCAGGTCACCGGGGCTGCGGGCGAGTCCGAGCGTCTCCCGGCCGACCCGTATCCGGCGGCCGGCGGGGGCCGGCGGTTCCACGATGACCTGAGTTCCGCGTTCCTCGTCCATGCCCCCAGCCTGCCCATGCGGCGCCACGTGTGCATGTCGACCCGGTAACGACCCGGGGCCGACCGCGTGCGCGCCGGGCGGTCAGGGCAGCGGGCCGAAGGCGCGGCGGTACGCCTGGGGGCTGACGCCGGTCGTGCGCTTGAAGCGGTCGCGGAAGGCGGTGGGCGACCCGAACCCGACCTGGGCGCCGATGCGTTCGACGGAGTGCGCGGTGGTCTCCAGCAGGTGCTGGGCCTGCCGGACCCGGGCCCGGTGGAGCCACTGGAGCGGGGTGACGCCGGTCTGGTCGCGGAACCGCCGGATCAGGGTGCGGGTGCTCAGGCCGGCCCGCGCGGCGATGTCGGCGAGGGTCAGCTCGCGCCCCAGGTCCTCCTGGAGCCAGCCGAGCAGCGGTTCGAGCGCGGAGCCCTGCGGCGTGGGCGTGTGCGGGTACACGATGAACTGCGCCTGACCGCCCTCGCGTTCGAGCGGCACCACGGACAGCCGCGCGGCGTCGGCGGCGACGGCGGAACCGTAGTCGGAGCGGATCATGTGCAGGCACAGGTCCAGGCCGGCGGCCGCGCCCGCCGAGGTGAGGATCTGCCCGTTGTCGACGTAGAGGACGTCGGGGTCCACCTCGATCTGCGGGTGGGTGGCGGCCAGCAGATCGGCGGCGACCCAGTGCGTGGTCGCGCGCAGGCCGTCCAGCAGGCCGGTCGCGGCGAGCGGGAAGGCGCCGGTGCAGAGGGAGGCGATCCGGGTGCCGTTCTTCGCGGCGGCGCGCAGGGCGTCGCGGACGGCGGGGCTGATCGGCGCCGCGGGGTCGGCGGTGCCGGGCACGATGATCGTGTCGGCGGCGGCCAGCGCGTCCAGGGCCCAGGGCGCGGTCAGGGTGAAGGTGCCGGCGTCGACCTGGGGCCGCTCGGCGCAGACGCGTACCTGGTAGGCCGTACGCCCGTCGGGCAGCCGGGTACGGGCGAACACCTCCAGCGGCGTGGACAGGTCGAAGGGGATCACCTGGTCCAGCGCGAGTACGGCGACGGTGTGCATGTCCAGAAGGTACCTCCCCGCCGGGCAGTCCGATCCGGGACCCCGCTCCCGGAGCGGAGCAGGAGTGCAGTTCAGCCGGTCTTCCCGCCTCTCGCACGGCCGTTGGCGATTTTCCGTTGAAAGGTGGCGTTCGTGCCACTGGGGTGGCGGCCGGGCGGCCCCTAGCGTCGGAGGCGAACCGGCGCCGGCCGGCCACTTGATCCCGAAGCACCTGCTCCTGAAGGAAGTTCCATGCACGTCCAGATCGACCTGCCGCCCCCCGCGGGCTCCCTCGCCCTGACCGACGGCTCAGCCGCCGGATGCCCTCGCGCGGCCACGGCCACGACCACGGCCACGGCCACGACCACGGCCACGACCACGACCACGGCCACGGCCACGGCCGCCGGGAGCATGGGACGCCGGCCGTGACGAAGGTCTTCCTCTCCCTGCACGTCCTGGCGGCGCTGCTGTGCATCGGGCCGGTCACCGTCGCCGCGAGCATGTTCCCCCGCGCGCTGCGGGCCGCCCACGGCGAACCGCGCGACGACCAGGCCGTGACGACCCTGCGGATGCTGCACCGCATCTGCCGCGTGTACGCCGCGATCGGCGTCGCCGTCCCCGTCCTCGGCTTCGCCACCGCCGGCAGCCTGGGCGTCCTGGGGACAGGTTGGCTGATCGCGTCGATCCTGCTGACGGCGGCGGCCGCCGCGGTCCTGGCGCTGCTGATCCTGCCCGCCCAGGACCGCGCGCTCGATGCCGCCGAGGACGCCGAACCCGGCCCGGTCACCCGGGTCGCCGGCCGACTCGCCTCGCTCACCGGCGTGTTCAACCTGCTGTGGGCCACGGTCACCGTGCTGATGATCGTCCGCCCCGGTTCCACGACGGGGGCATGAGGATGCGTCCACGGTCCCTGCGCATCGCCGCGCACGTCGAACTGGTCTCGCTGGCGGTCCTGTTGGCGAACCTCGCCACCGCCCACCTCCAGCCGGTCTCCTCGCTGGTCGGTCCCACCCACGGCTGCGCGTACCTGTTCGTGGTGGTCACGACCTGGCGCCTGCGGGCGGCCGGCGGCACGACCAGGGCCGTCGCGTTCGTGCCCGGCGTCGGCGGCCTGCTCGCACTGCGGCGGCTCGCGCACGCCGCGGGGTGACGCGGCGTCAGCCGGGTTCGAGGGCCTTGGCGTAGACCGAGGAACTGCGGCGCACGCTCATGCCGAGGTGCTCGTAGAGGGTCAGCGCGCCGGTCGCGGAGTGGGTCCACAGGGTGCAGCCGATTCGGCCGCGCCGGTGGAAGGCGCGGAAGGTCTCCCGCAGCAGCACCCCGGCGATGCCGCGGCCGCGGTGGTCGGCGCGCACCGCGAGCCGGTCGACGTAGCCCTCGGCCGAGCCCGGCACGTCGAGGGCCACCAGCGCGCCGACCATCTCGCCGCCGGCGAACGCCACGGGCGACATCGCGGGTGCGAACGCGGCCTGCTCGACGGTGAGTCGGGCCCACTCGTCGTACGGCAGCCGGCGCTTCTGCCACTGGCCGAAGGCGTCCTCGACGAGCCGGTGCGCCGCGTGCTCGTCACCCGGGCGGAACGGCCGTACGGTCACGCCCGCGGGCGGTTCGGGCACCTCGGGCTCGTCGGGCACCGCGATGCCCAGCAGCCACTGCGTCACGAACGGCGCGTACCCGCGCGAGAGCAGCAGCGCGACGGCCGCCGCGTCGCAGTCCTCGGCCGGCTGCGCGAGCCGCACCCCGCCCATCAGCCGGGCCCGCGCCTCGGCCCAGTCGAGCAGCAGACCGCCCAACCCCCGCCCGCGGTGGGCGGGATGGACGTCCACCTCGCTGCGGCGGCCGCCGTGCACCCACACCCGGCCGACGAGTTCCGGCTCGGCGCCGGGGCGCGGACCCGGTCCCGGCGCGTGCACGAGCAGCGTGTCGAGCGCCGGGTCCAGATCGGGCAGCGTCAGGCGCGCGGTGACGGCGTCGGCGCCGGTCTCCACGCTGCCGAGCAGGTCGTGCTCGCAGGCGGCGACGAGCCGGTGGATCGCGCCGGCGTCGGCGAGCGTGGCCGGCCGGGCGCGGTACGGCGCGGGAAGCGGCGGAGCCGGCGGGGACGCTGCGGACAGCGGGGACGGGGCCGGATGGGCGTCGGGGGTCTCAGGCATGGGCGCTTCCGCCTCCGTCGTGCGGGGCCGGGGGATCGGCCGGGGGCTGATCGGCCGGCGGATGACCGGTTGGGGCGGCCGAGGTGCCCGCGAGCGCGTAGCGGACGAAGAGCACCGCTTCGACGTCGCCGTGCGGCGCGCTGTAGAGGTGCGCGCGGTCGGCCCGCCAGTGCGCGTACCCGCCGGGGCCGGCGGTGACGGGTGCGGCGGGCTCGCCGACGACGGCGGTGCCGCTGAGCACGTAGAGATGCTCCCGGGTGCCCGGCAGATGGGGGTCCGACCGTTGGACCGCGCCGGCGCGTATGTGGATACGGAACACGTCGGTGATGGCGACCGGGCTCTCGTGCCGCTCGGTGAGCAGCGCGGTGACGGCCTCGCCGCTGGCGTGGGCGCGGGCCCCGCCGGGGGGCAGCAGGGAGCTGAGCGGATCGGCGAGCACCGAACTGAGCGGTGTGCCGAGCGCGGTGGTCAGCGCGTACAGCGTCTCCAGGGTGGGGTTGCGCCGGCCGCCCTCCAGTTCGGACAGCGTCGCCTTGCCGACGCCCGAGCGCCGGGCGAGTTCGGACAGCGACAGCCGCCGCTCCTCGCGCAGGGCCCGCAAACGCCGCCCCACCTGCTCGTTCAGCTCCATCGACCTTCCCGGGGACGCCGGTCCGCGGCCGCAGACGATTGACGGGCGCGCTCCGCTAACTCTAGCGTTCCACATACGGAACGTTCCATACATGGAACGAGTCCCCACCTCGCCTCGCCCCGCGCCCGAGCCCCCGTGCGTTCCGTCCGACCTCCCCGGGAAGCAACCGATGACCACCTCAGCGCCCCGCCGTACCGCCGCGGCCCACATACGCGCGGCCGCGCCCCCGTCCGCGGTCACGGCCGGCCTGGTCACGGTGCTGGTCGGCACCACCAGCTCGGCCGCGATCGTGCTCGCCGCGGCCCGGGCAGCGGGCGCCGACTCGGCCGAACTCGCCTCCTGGATGCTCGCGTTGGGGGTCGGCCTCGGCGCCACCTGCATCGGCCTCTCGCTGCGCTACCGGGCGCCGGTGGTCACCGCCTGGTCGACGCCGGGCGCGGCGCTGCTGGCCACCGGGCTCGCCGGCGCGTCGATGGGGCAGGCGGTCGGCGCGTTCCTGCTCTCGTCCGTGCTCATCCTGGTCAGCGGGGTGACCGGCTGGTTCGCCCGGGCGATGGCGTCGATCCCGGTGTCGCTCGCGTCGGCGCTGCTGGCCGGGGTGCTGCTGGAGTTCGGCACCGGGCTCTTCCGCACCATGCACGGCCACTTCGGCATCACCTTCCCGATGTTCGCGGCCTACCTGCTCGTCCGGCGCATACGTCCGCGGTACGCCGTGCTCGCCGCCCTCCTCGTCGGCATCGCGGCGACCACCGCGGCCGGTGACTGGGGCGGCGCGGCCGGCCACATCCGGCTCACCCCCGCGGTGCCCGTCTTCACCGCCCCCCAGTTCGACTGGCACACCCTGATCGGCGCGGGCCTGCCGCTGTACGTGGTGACCATGGCCTCGCAGAACCTGCCCGGCGTCGCGGTCCTGCGGGGCGACGGATACGACGTCCCGGTCTCCCCGCTGATCGGCTGGACCGGCGCGGCGGGCGCGGTCCTCGCTCCCTTCGGTGCCTTCGCGATCAACCTGGCGGCGATCTCCGCGGCGATCTGCACCGGCCCCGACGCCCACCCCGACCGGGACCGGCGCTTCCTCGCCGCGGTCTGGGCGGGCGTGTTCTACCTGTGCGTCGCGCTGTTCGGCGGGACCATCGGGACGCTGCTGACCGCGATGCCGCAGGCGCTGGTGCTCGGCACCGCGGGGGTGGGGCTGCTCGGCACCATCGGGAGTTCCCTGCACGGTGCGCTGACCGCCGAGGGTGATCGTGAAGCCGCGGTCGTCACTTTCCTCGCGACCGCTTCCGGGGTCACCCTGCTCGGTATCGGCTCCGCCTTCTGGGGGTTGCTCGCCGGGGTCTTCACGATGCTCGTCGCCCGGCTGACCGGACCCTCCCGGGTGCCCCGTCCCGCCGGTTGAGGGACCACCTCCCGGTGGTGGCTGGATGGGGGGTACCTCCCAGGCGAAGCACTGGGGGAGCGCGCGACCAGCAGGTCACCGGGCTGACGCCGGGTTCGGCCCTCGGCCGCAGCGGCGCGTAGCCGAAAACCGTAAGATGGCGGTGCGGCACCCCGTGGGGGGCCGCGCGGCGGTGGGGCCCGCCGTACCCGAACCGCGGTGAGGATGCCGCCAACGGTCCCTGCTTGCGACGCGCACACCCGCATCGCGCCGAGAGGCGCGGGCATGTGCGCCGTACCGATGCGAGTAGGAGACTCACGTGGCAGACCCGCGCCCGCCCCTCTTCGAGGAGCCGGTCGACCCCGACATCGACCTGCATGTCCCGGACCAGCGCACCGAACTGAGCAGGCATCCGGCGGTGGTCATCGCCGTGATCGCGGTCGGCGGTGCGATCGGCGCGTGCGCCCGCTACGGCGCCGCGCGGCTGTGGCCGACCGCGACCGACGCCTTTCCGTGGACGACGCTCGGCGTCAACGTCGTGGGCTGCGCGGTCATCGGCGTGTTCATGGTGCTGATCACCGACGTGTGGACCGCGCACCACCTGGTCCGGCCGTTCTTCGGCACCGGAGTGCTGGGCGGCTTCACCACCTTCTCCACCTACGCGACCGACGTACGCGGCCTGGTCGACCACGGCCATCCGCGCCCCGCGCTGGGCTACTTGGCGCTGACCGTGGCGGCCGCGCTGGTCGCGGTGTGGGCGGGCGCGCAGGCGACCCGGCGGGTCGTGGCGGCGGCGACGGGCCGGGAGGTCCGGTGAACTGGCTGCTCGTCGTCCTCGGCGCCATGGTGGGCGCCCCGTTGCGCTACCTCACCGACCGCGCCGTGCAGGCCAAGCACGACACCGCCTTCCCGTGGGGCACCTTCGCGGTGAACGTCAGCGGCTGCGCGGTGCTCGGCCTGGTCGGCGGGGCCGCGGCCGAGGGCGCCGCCTCCCCGCATCTGCAACTCCTGCTCGGCACCGGGTTCTGCGGCGCCCTCACCACCTACTCGACCTTCTCCTACGAGACGTTGCGGCTGGTGGAGAACCGGGCCCGTTTCTACGCGGCCGCGAACGTCGTCGGCAGCCTCACCGCGGGACTGGGCGCCGCGTTCACCGGCACCGCGCTCGCCCAGGCGTTCTGGGGCTGACCCCGCCGGCGGGTCCACGGCCGCGGCGCGGTCAGCGCGCCGACACCGGGACGTGCGGGGTGGCGGCGTAGGCCGCGGTGGGGTTCATCGCGGTGCCGTGCACGGAGACCGTGGCGGCGGTGGCGACCTTCACGCAGGCCGGGCCGGAGGACCGTTTCGCCCGGGCCGACCGGCCGGCGGCAGGCGTGGCGGAGCCGTCGGGTCCGTCGAAGGACTCGTCGACGCGGGCGGACCCCTGGGCCCTGGCCTTGCGCGGCGGCGTGTCGTCCGCGATCGCGGCGAAGACGCCCCGGGCGGCGGCCGCCGGGACCACGTGGGCGCCGTCGTCCGGGTCGGGAACCGTCGGCATCGTGGCGTAGTCGACCCGGGCGGAGGGGACCTTGCGCACGTCGTCCGCGAGCCCGATCAGCTTGGGGACGGCGGCCAGACCGGGGTCGACGGTGAGGGACTTGGTGGCCGTGTCGGCCAGCGACAGCATCCCGGCCGGGTCGGTGAGCGAGCCGCTGCGCCGCAGCCGCGTGCCCAGCGCGCTCAGGAAGAGGTGCTGCGCGGACGTACGCCCCAGGTCGCTGCCGTCGCCGAACGCGTGCCGGGTGCGCAGGAACTCCAGCGCGGCCTGGCCGCGCAAATCGTGCCGGCCGCGGGCCAGCCTCAGATGCGAGTAGGGGTCGTACATGTCGCGGTCCACGCAGACCGGCACCCCGCCGACCGCGTCGGACATCCGCACCACGCCCGCGAAATCGGCCATCACGAAGTGGTCGATGGGGATGCCGGTCAGGGCGTGCACGGCCGCGACGGTGCAGCCGGGACCGTACTGGAGCGAGGAGTTGACCGGGCCGCGGTGCGCGGCGGCGGTCCCGCCCTTCGGGGCACGGCAGGCCGGCAGGTCGGTGACGGTGTCGCGGGGGATGCTCAGCACCGTGGCGTGGGAGCGGTCGGCGGACAGGTGCAGCACCATCGCCACGTCCGCGTTGCGGCCCGGGCCGCAGTCGCCGCCGAGCTTGCAGTCCGCCGGGTCCGCGCGGGTGTCGGAGCCGATCACCAGGACGTTCACCGGCGTACGGCCGAAGGCGTCCGGGCGCTCGTGGCCCGCGTTCCCGCCGATGCCGCCGAACAGCGGCATGTCCCGGATGTTGCCGTTCAGCCGCAGGTAGACCAGCGTGCCCGCGCCCGCCGCCACCAGCACCGCCAGCGACAGGCCGAAGGTCAGTCCGCGCAGCAGCCAGTAGCGGCGCCGGACGGCGGCCGGGAGGGGCGGGCGCGCCGGCCACACGGTCTCGCCGCGCGCCGGCCGCCGCCACGGACCGCCGGACGTCCCGCGCTGCTGCTGCCCCTCGGCCATGGTTGTGCACGTCCTCGCGTCCGTCGCCCGCGCACCGGTCGGCCCGCCGCCACCAGCGCAGTTGCAGTATCACCCACGGTGCACGGGAAACCGCGCTCCGTACCGGCGGGGGTGTCGCGCCCGCCCGACGCGCCCTTCGCCCGCCCGCCCGGGCCGATTACGGTGGACGGCACGGGACGAGACGGCGAGACGGTACGGAGGCGGCCATGCGCGACACGGACCCGGGCCCGGACGCGGCCCTGAGCGCCGTCCCGCCGGCGCGTTCCGCCGGGGACGCGGGCGTTGACCCGGACCCGGACCCCGCCACCGCGTCCCACGACCCCGCGCCCGACAGCCCCGCGCCCGGAACCACGCTCCCCGACGCCGCCACCGCGGTCCCCGACCCTGATCCCGACCAGGACCCCGGACTGTTCGGCCCCGACTCCGTGACCTGGCAGTTGCACGGCGACCCGATCATGTGGATCGCCGGCATCCGCGCGCTGTACCTCCAGGCGCTGCACCCGCGCGCGGTGCGCGGTGTCGCGCAGAACTCCGACTTCCGGCGCGATGCGTGGGGCCGCCTGCTGCGCACCGCGTCCTTCGTCGGCCGGATCACCTACGGGACCACGCCCGCCGCGGAGCAGGCCGGGGCCCGTATCCGCGGCATCCACCGCAGGCTGACGGCGATCGACCCCGGCACGGGCGAGCGGTTCGGCATCGACGACCCCGAACTGCTGCTGTGGGTGCACTGCGCCGAGATCGACTCGTATCTGAACGTCGCGCGCCGCTCCGGGTTCCCGCTCACCGAAGCCCACGCGGACGCCTACGTCGACGAGCAGCGCGAGGCCGCCCGGCTGGTGGGCCTCGATCCGGCCGGCGTGCCCGCCGACACCGCGCAACTCGCCCGCTACTTCACCGAGATCCGCCCCGAACTGGCCGTCACCCCCGAGGCGTTCGACGTGGTCCGGTTCCTGAAGGCGCCGCCGGTGCACGCCGTCCTGCGGCCGGCGCGGTTCGCGGTGTGGCCGGCCGTCTCGGGCACCGCCTTCGCCGCCCTGCCGCCGTACGCCCACGCGTTGTACGGGCGGACCGCGCCGTCGCGGGCCGCCGCGGACCGCAGGCTGCGGGTCGCCGGGCGGGCGCTGCGGGCGATCCCGGCCACCGTGCGCTGGCAGTTGCCGCCCGGTCACATCCTCAAGGCGGTCGCCCGGCTGGGCCCCGGCACCCGCCCCTCGGCTCGGCGCCTTCCCCCGAATGAGCCCGAAGTGCCCTGATGCGCTGTCCCCCTATGTCGCCCCGCCCGGCCATACTGGGTGCGGGGAAGCACCGACACGAGCACCGATGAGCACGGGGGCACGGCGCTGATGGAGGCTGGACACCACGACGGACCGTACGGACCCGGCGGCGCGGCACCGACCGCCGGCGCGGGCGCGGGCGGCGCCACCACCGCCGACCCGGGAAGCAGCGCGGGCACCCGCGCCGACAGCATGCTGATCCAGGGCCGCTACCGGCTGCACGAACTGATCGGCCGCGGCGGCATGGGCGAGGTGTGGCGCGCGCTGGACGAGTCGCTGGGCCGCCGGGTGGCGGTCAAGTGCCTCAAACCGATGGGGCATTCCGGCGACGCGGGGTTCACCCGGGTGCTCCAGGAGCGGTTCCGGCGCGAGGCGCGGGTGGCGGCGGCGCTCCAGCACCGCGGCATCACCGTCGTGCACGACTTCGGCGAGCACGACGGCGTGCTGTTCCTGGTGATGGAGCTGCTCGACGGCCGCAACCTGCTCCAGGTCCTCGACGACGCCCGCCGGCACCCGCTGCCGGTCCCCGACATCACCGACATCGCCGAACAGGTCGCCGCGGCCCTCGCCTACACGCACGCCCAGGGCGTCGTGCACCGGGACCTGAAACCGGCCAACATCATGCGGCTCACCGACGGCGCCGTGAAGATCTGCGACTTCGGCATCGCCCGGCTCGGCCACGACATCGGCTTCACCTCCCGCCTCACCGGCACCGGTGTCGCCATGGGCACCCCGCACTACATGTCCCCCGAGCAGATCGGCAACTCCGCCGTCGACCAGCGCAGCGACCTGTACTCGCTCGGCTGCGTGCTGTACGAACTCGCCACCGGGCACCCGCCGTTCGACCTCGGCGACGCCTGGTCGATCCTGGTCGGGCACCGCGACAACATTCCCGATCCGCCGCGCGCCGAGCGCCCCGAGCTGCCGGTGGAGCTGGAACTCCTCATCCTCGACCTGCTCGCCAAGGACCCCGAGGACCGCCCGCAGGACGCCGCCGACGTCGGCGGGCGGCTCAAGGCGATGCGCGCGGGGGACAAGGTGGCGACCGCGACCGGCGCCGTGCCGGACTGGGCGCGCACGCTGAGCACCGGGCCGCAGGCCCGTTCCACCCGGCCCCGTACGCCCGCCGTGCCCGCCCGCCACGAACTGACCGGTGCCTGGTCCACCCGCACCGTCACCGCGTCCGCCGACCCGGCCGCGCTCGCCGAACTCGCCGCCCGCCAGGCCGAGGCCGACGACCTCGGCCGGATCGGCAACTGGCGGGAGTCGTACGAACTGCACACCGCCGTCGCCACCGCCCGCGACCGCGCCCAGGGCACCGAGCACCCCGACACCCTGGCCAGCCGGCACGAAGCGGCCTACTGCCTGACCCGACTCGGCCGGGCCGAGGAGGCGTTGCGGCTGTACGCCTATGTCGCGGAGGTGCGGCGCCGGGTGCTCGGGCCCGACGACGCCGACACGCTCGCCGCGCGGCACGAAGCGGCGTACGCGCTCGGCGCGCTCGGCCGGCACCTGGAGGCCCACCAGGAGTTCTCCGCGGTGCTCGACGCCCGCGAGCGCACCGTCGGCCCCGACCACCCCGACACGCTGCGGTGCAAGCACAACCTCGCCTACAACCTGGCCGAGTTGGGCCGTACGCAGGAGGCGTACACCACTGCCGTCCAGGTCGCCGACGCCCGGTCGCGGGTGCTGGGCGCCGAGCACCCCGAGACGCTCGGCACCCGTTTCGAGGTCGGGTTCACGCTCGGCCGGGCGGGCCGCTGGGCGGATGCGCTGGAGGTCTACCGGGAGGTCGGCGAGGTCCGCGCCCGCGTGCTGGGCACCGAGCACTCCGCCACGCTCGCCGTCCGCTACGAGACCGGCATCTGCCTGACCCGGCTCGGCCGCACCTCCGACGCCCTCGTGCTCTACGAGGACCTGGTCGCCGCCCTCACCCGCACCGCCGGCTCCAGCGACGAGGAGACGTTGCGGGCCCGTCAGGCGCTCGGCGTCAGCCTCGGCCGGCTCGGCCAGTGGGACCGCGCGCTGGCCGAGGCCCGCGACGTGGCCGCCGTCCGGGAGCGCGTGCTGGGCGCCGACCACGCCGACACCCTCGTCAGCAAGCGGGAGATCGCGGTGTGCCTGGGCTGGCTCGGGCGCTGGGGTGACGCCCTGGGCGTCTACCATGACGTCGCCGACGCGCGCGAGGCGCTGCTGGGGCCCGACCACCCCGACACCCTCACCAGCCGCAACGACGAGGCCCGTTGCCTGGAGCACCTCGGCCGCAGCGATGAGGCCCAGGCGCTGTACCGGCGCGTCGCCACCCACCGGGAGGACGGCCCGGAACGCCTCTAGCAGGTCCGTGGCCCGCTGGATTCCACCCGCCCGGCGGGCTGTCTTCGCCCGGGCGCTTCGATCGCCCGGCGGGCTCCCCTCCCCGGTCAGGCGGTGATCGGTGCCAGGACCTCGGCGGTGGCGGCGTGCACGCCGGGGGCCGCGGCCAGGAAGTCGCGGCTGGTCAGGCTCCAGGGCGCGCCGTCGATGTCGGTGACGGTGCCGCCCGCCTCGGCGACCAGCAGCGCACCGGCCACCAGGCCGGAGCGGACGTCGGAGAACTGCCAGAAGGCGTCCATCCGCCCGGCCGCGACATGGATGAGCTGCAAGGTGGCCGGCACCGACACCCGCACCACGAGCCCCGCGACCAGCATCGCGGTGACCGACGCGCCGATCCTGCGGAAGGTGCGCTCGTCCTCGCCCGGCTTCGCCTGGCCGGTGCCGGTCAGGGCGGCGGCGAGGTCGTTCTTGGCGGACACCCGCAGCGGCCTGCCGTCGAGCCGGGCGCCGAGGCCGGCGACGGCCGTGTACGTCTCCCCGGTCAGCGGCAGGTGGACGGCGGTCAGGACCGGCCGGTTGTCGCGCACCAGCGTGGCGGTGACCGCCCAGTCCGGCATGCCGTGCACGTGGTTGATGTTCCCCTCGGCCGGGTCGACCACCCACCAGTCGCCCGGCGGCAGCGCCCCACCGGCCAACTCGTCCTCGGCCCACCGCGATCCGGGCCGGGCCGCGAGCAGCGGGGGCGTGAGCACGTCCAGGACGGCGGCGTCGTTGGCGTGGATCTCGCCGACGATCTCATCGAGGCCGCTGCCGCGGGCGTCCGCGGTGAAGCGCTCGCGCAAGGTGGCCCCTGCGGCCCTGACGGCGGCGGTCACGGTGTCCAGAAGCGCGTGGTCGAGGTCGGTGGACGGGGCAACGGACATGGGTTCTCCCTGGGTTGGCATCCGGTCGGAGCGGGGAATCGGTTCCCTCGCCGCCTGCTCTTCGACGGTAGGCAGCACGGCTCTTGACGGCAAATGCATCTTTGGCAGTGGTGGAGTTACCTGCGTGCACTACGTGTTCCGTACATGGAGATGGCCGTGGAACGCATGGAGAGGGCCGCGACATCGGGCCGTCGCGCGGGTGCGGGTGCGGGTGCGGGCTTGAGTCTCCCGCCGGGGGAGACCCGAGGATGGGGGCATGAACGGCCCCACGCTCTACTCGATCGGCGAGTTGGCCCGGCGCACCGGGACCACGGTGAAGACCGTCCGGTACTACTCCGACCGCGGCCTGCTGCCGCCCGCGGACCGCAGCCCGGCCGGCTACCGCCGCTACGCCCACGACGCCGTCGCCCGCCTGGACCTGGTACGCACCCTGCGCGAGCTGGGGCTGGACCTCGCGGCGGTCCGGAAGGTGGTGGACCGGGAACTCGCGCTGCCGGAGATCGCCGCGGTGCACGCCGACGCCCTGGACGTCCAGATCCGGGTGCTGCGGCTGCGGCGCGCGGTGCTGGCCGCCGTGGCGGAGCGCGGCGCGACCCCTGAGGAGACCCGTCTGATGTACCGGCTGGCCATGCTCTCCGAGACCGAACGCCGGCGGCTGGTCGGCGACTTCCTCGGTGCCGCCTTCGCCGACCTGGCAGGCGACCCGGTGTTCGCCGGCGTCATGCGCTCGATGACCCCCGAACTGCCCGACCACCCCGACGCGGAACAGGTCCGGGCGTGGGTGGAACTGGCCGAGCTCGCGCAGGACCCCGGCTTCCGGGCTCATCTGCGGCAGCTGGTCGAGGAGGAGGCGGCCGGGCACCTTCCGGGCGAACCGCCCATGCTGCACGGCAGTTTGGCCGCGATCGTCCGTGACCAGGTCGCTCCGGCCGTGGCGGCGGGCACCGATCCGGCCGCTCCGCAGGCCGATCCGATCGTCGCGGTCCTCCTGACCCGCTGCGCCCATCTCCTCGACCGCGGCGACGGGGACGGCGATGGGGACGGGGACGGCAACGAGGGTGGCGACGGCGACAGCGGCGACGGTGCCGGGCCCGATCCGCGGCGGCAACTGGCGGCCCGGCTGGAGCGTATGAACGACCCGCGCCGGGAGCGGTACTTCGCGCTGCTCGCGGTGATCAACGGCTGGCCCGCGCCGGAGAGCCTGCGACCGGTGCTCGACTGGGCAGCCCGCGCCCTGCACGCCCGGGCACCGCGATGACGTGGTGGCCGCGGCGCGGTCCCGGAACGGCGGATGCCGCGTCACGTCGTGGCGCCCTCGGATACGATCCCGCGATGAACGCGACCGTCGTGCTCACGGCCCCCGCCACGCCGACCGCGCCGGCACTCGTGCTGCGCCCCTGGTGCGAGGGGGACGCCGCCGCGCTGGTCGAGGCGTACCGGGACCCGGGGATGCGGCGGTGGACGAGCCGCTGTCCGGACAGCGAGGACGACGCGGTGCGGTGGGTGCGGGCCGAGGAACAGGGCTGGGCGCAGGGCGACCGGTTCGGCTTCGCCGTCCTCGAAACGGCACCGGACGGTGCGCCGCCGGGGTTGGTGGGCAACGTGGTGCTCAAGGACGTCGCGTCCGGTGCGCCCCGCGCCGAGGTCGGCTACTGGACGGTGGCCAGGGCGCGCGGCCGTGGCGTCGCCCCGCGCGCCCTGGAAACGCTCACCGCGTGGTCCTTCGACGTCTTCGGGGCCGCCGGTCTGGAACGCCTCGAACTCCTCCACCAGCTCGACAACGCGGCGTCCTGCCGTGTCGCGGAGAAGGGCGGTTACCGCTTCGACCGGCTCCTGCCGGCGGCTCCGCCGGCCTACCCGCTCGACGGCCATCTGCACGTACGGCACGCGGCCGCCTGACCCGGCCCCGGCTCCGTACGCGGGCCGCGCGCCTCACGCCAGGCGTCAGCCTTACGGTGTCAGCGCGGGGCCGGAGCCGGGTCGCCGGCCGGGGCGTCCGCGGTGATGACCGCGAGCGCGTCGACGAGTCGGGCGCGCAGCCAGGCGTGGGCCGGATCGCTGTCGTGGCGGTGGTGCCAGGCGACGACGACCGGGACGGGTGGCAGGTCGAAGGGGAGGGTGCGGGCGCACAGCCCCAGGCCGGTGAGGACAGGGCGGCACACCTTCTCGGCGACCACGGTCACGGCCCCGATCCGGGCGGCGAGGTCGAGGGCGGCACTCGCGGTGGGCAGCGCGGCACACACGTGCCGGCGCAGGCCGAGTCCGGCGAGCGCGTCGTCGACGGGACCGGACAGGTGGCCCCGGCGCGAGACGGTGACGTGCACGGCCTCCGCGAAGCGCGCCGGGGTGATCTCGCCCTCGGCCAGCGGGTGGTCGGGCCGCATGACGGCGACCATCCGGTCCGACCCGACCTCCTCCGCGGCGATCTCCGGCCGGTCGGGCGCGGCGGCCCCGACCTCGACGTCGGTGTGTCCGCGGCTCAGGTCGGCGACGTCGGCGGAGGGTTCGGCGAGGAACCTGATCGAGACCAGCGGTGCCTGCCGGGCGACGGCCGTGATCAGGAGCGGGGCCAACGCGGTCACCAGGGCGTCGTGGCAGCGCAGGGTGAAGGTGCGGTCGAGGCGGGCCGGGTCGAGCGTGGTGACCGGGGTCAGGACCGCGCCGGCGCGCCGCACCAACTCCCGTGTCTCCTGGCGCAGTTCCAGGGCGCGCGGGGTCGGGGTCATGGTGCGCCCGGTGCGGACCAGGATGTCGTCCCCGGTCGCCTTGCGGATACGGGCGAGGGTACGGCTCATCGCCGGCGGGCTCAGATGGAGGCGCTCGGCGGCCGCGGCGACGCTGTTCTCTTCGAGCAGGGCGTCGAGCGCGACGAGCAGATTCAGGTCCACATGCACCAGGGTAACTTCTGGGCTTACAAGAGTGCACTGGCAATCATCTGTCCGGGCGCCTAGCGTCGAAGGCGCAAGTCGAAGCGGTCGAAGTCGAAGCGGTCGAAGTCGAAGCTCGAAGCCGAAGTTCGAAGTCGAGGCCGATGCCGAAGTCGGGGCCGATGTCGTAGGGGCGCGGGCCGGAGAGCCCGGTCCACCGGCACGGCCACCGGGGCACCCGGGTCGGCTCCCGCCCCCGCCCCACCGCAGCCGCCATCCCCACCACTCACCAGGAACCCGCCGTGCACCTGACCATCCTCGCCGCCTCCGGCGCCACGGGCCTCGCGCTGACCCGCCAGGCGCTCGACCGCGGGCACACCGTCACCGCCGTCGCCCGTACCCCCGCGCGGATCACCGTCCCCGACGACCCGCGCCTGACCCGCGTCGCCGCCGACGTACGCGACCCCGCCTCCATCGCCGAAGCGCTGCGCGGGAGCCAGGTGGTGCTGTCCGGTCTCGGCGTGGCCAAGGGCGACCGGCCCGGCGCCCTGACGTCCGGCGCCCGCGCGGTGGTCGCCGCCGGACCCGAGCGGATCGTGTGGCTGGGCGCCTACGGCACCGGTCCCTCCGCCCGGTCCGCCGGTCCCGTCACCCGTACGCTCCTCAAAGCGCTCGGCGCCCAACTGGCCGACAAGGTCGCCGCGGACGCCACCGTCCTCCAGGCCGGCGGCACGGTCTTCCACGCGGGGCCGCTCTCCAACGGCCCGCTCGGCCCGCGCCGGCGCACCACCGGCCTCGACGGCGCTCCCAGACGCCTTCTCCCCGCCCGGGTGAGCCGGGAGACGGTGGCCGCGGCCATGCTCGACGAGGCGGAGGACCCGCGCCACGCGGGCCGGATCGCCCTGCCGTTGAGCCGGTGAGAGCCACCGGACCACCGGATCGCCGAACCGCCGTGCCGCAGAGGGGCGCTGACCGCCCCCGCCTCCCGTCCGGCGAGCGCGCGTCGACGGTCACGCCACCGGCGAACACGGCGGCCCGGGGCGTTCGGCGCGGCTAGCGTGGCGACATGAGCGACGTGGTGACGTACGAGGTCAACGGGGTGCGGCTGGTCGGCGACGCGGAGGGGCCGGCCGACGGGGCGGCGGTGCTGCTCCTGCACGGGCTGGGCGAGAACCGCGGCTCGTGGCGGGCCGTGTCGGCGGCGCTGGCGGCGGACGGCCTGCGGACCCTGGCCGTCGACATGCGCGGGCACGGCGAGAGCGACCACCCGGGGGAGTACGCCTACGAGGCCATGCGCGACGACGTCCTCGGCCTGATCGACGCGCTCGGGCAGGAGCAGGTGGTGATCGTCGCCCACTCGATGGGGACCGTGCCCGCCTCGCTGGTGGCGATGGACCGCCCGGCGGCCGTGGCGCGGCTGGTGCTGGAGGAGGGCCCGCTGCCCTTCCCCGCCGAGCCCCGCCGCCCGGTCCCCGAAGGCCCCGACGGCCCCACGCCGTACGACTGGCGGGTGGTGCGGGACGTCGCGGTGCAGCGCAACGCGCCGGCCGCCCGGCACTGGGACGGCCTCGCCGAGATCACCGCGCCCACCCTGGTGGTCGCCGGCGGCCCGGGCAGCCACCTGCCGCAGGACCAGCTCGCGCGGACCGCCGCGCGCATCCCGGACTCCCGCCTGGTGACGATCGACGCGGGGCACATGGTGCACGACGAGCGCCCGGCGGAGTTCATCGAGACGGTGCGCGCGTTCCTCGGACACCCCCACGGACCACGGCGGACCGGGCCGGAAACCGCCTGATGCGAGCGCCGGTTCAACCGCTGACGTGCACCGCGATCGTCCGGGCGCAGGCCAGCGGGTCGGTGTGGCTGGAGTCGACCTCCAGGTCGTAGCTGACACCGGTGTGGACCAGCGTCGCCTGCCGCGCCGCCATGCCCGGGACCCGGTCGCCGCGCGCGGCCTCCCGGGCGGCGGCCACCGCCGGGTCGCAGCGCACCCCCACCCATAGCACACCGAGCCCGGCCATCGCGTCGCGCCAGCGGGCCTGGGAGGCGGCGCCGCCGAGGAAGACCTCGTCGATGACGAGGTGCGCGCCCGCGCGGGCGGTCGCGGCCATGCCCAGCGCCCACGCGTCGTCGAGCCGGCGGAACTCCGCGCCCGGCACCACCTCCCCGTCGGGCCCGAACGCGATGCCGTCACCGCCGTCCGGCCCCGGACCGGACTCCGCGTCCTCCTCGCGCATGCGGGCCGGGAGCGCCTCGACCAGGGTGTCGGTGCCGAACGTCAGCCACGGCGGGCCGGGCAGCACGTCCTGCAGAGCGCGCGCGATACTGCTCTTCCCCGAACTGGAGCCGCCGTTCAGAATGATCACCTGGGTGGGCATGCCGCCACCGTAGGCAGGACGAACGGGGAGGTCCAGTGGATTCCGGCAGCGCGGACGGTGCGGAGGTCGCGGACGGCACGACGGGTGACGAGCGGGGCGAGCGGCGGAGCGACGGGCCGGACGCGCTGCGGGTGATGACCTGGAACCTGTGGTGGCGCTTCGGCGGCTGGCAGGAGCGGCGCGAGGCGATCCTGCGCACCCTCGAAGCCGAACGGCCCGACGTCCTGGGCCTTCAGGAGGTGTGGGCGAGCGGCGGTCCCGACGGGGCGGGCGGGGAGAACCTGGCGGAGTGGCTCGCCGAGCGCCTCGGCATGCACTGGGCCTGGTCGCGCGCGGCGGCGCAGGACCGCTGGCACGCCCGCAACGGCGGCGACACCAGCGTCGACATCGGCGTGGCCGTACTGAGCCGGCACCCGATCCTGGCGACGGCCGAGCACCGTCTGCCCACGCTGCCCGGCCACCGCGACGACGGCAAGACCGCGCTGCACGCCCTCCTCGACGTGCCCGGCGGGCCGCTGCCCTTCTTCACCACCCACCTCAACTCCGGTGTCGCCGAGTCCGCGGTGCGCTGCGCGCAGGTCCGCGAGCTGGCCGCGTTCGTCGCCGAGCACGCCCACGGGCCCTACCCGCCGGTCGTCACCGGCGACTTCAACGCGGAGCCCGACTTCGACGAGGTGCGGCTGATCTGCGGCTACAAGACCGCCCCCGCCGTCCCCGGGCTGGTGCTCCTCGACGCCTGGCGGTTCGCCGATCCCGCGCTGCCGCAGGGCACCTGGGACATCAGCACCGAGTACGCGGTGAACTTCGGGGATCGCCCGAGCTGTATCGACTACATCCTCGTCGGCCTGCCGGGCCCGGACAGCCGCGGCTGGGTCCGTACCGCCCGCCGCGCCGGCGACCGGCAGGTGGCCGGGGTGTGGCCCTCCGACCACGCCGCCGTGATCGCGGAACTCGCCCTGCCGGACCCGTCGTTGAAGCTGAGGGGCGCCTGATCCCGGGCGTCCGGGTCAGCGCCACTCGACGGCGAACGCGCGGGCCGGGTTCGCCACGAAGATCGCCTCGGCGGCGTCCTCGCCCAGGGCGGCGGCGACCCGGGGCCGCAGCACCCGCAGCAGGTAGGGGATGCCGGGGGAGCCGCCGGTCGAAGCGCGGGCGGAGGCGAGGACGTTGTCGCCGCCGAGCAGGATCTGGCCGGTGTGCCCTGCCGCGGCGAGTTCGGTGAGGCAGTCCAACAGCCGCCAGTCGGTGGCGTGGTGGGCGCGGGAGGGCCCGTCGAAGGCGAGGAACGCGCCGGAGGAGGCCAGTTCGCGGTGGATGCCGGAGTCGGGGAACCGGTTGAGGTGGCCGAGCAGGATGCTGGTCACCGGGACGCCCAACTCGCCGTGCAGCAGCGCGAGTACATCGACCGCGGCGGTGCCCATCTCGTGGTGGACACCGATCGGCGCGCCCGTGGCGTGGTGTGCCCGCGCCGCCGCCGTCATCACCTCGCGGGTGTGCCCGTCCAGGCCGTGGAACATCCCGGCCACCTTGATCATGCCCGCCTTCGCGCCGCCACGCGGCCCGTCCGGATCGTCGCCGGCGAGCATGCCCTCGGCCAACTCGGCGGTGAAGAAGGCCGCGAGGCCGTCCGACCGCAGCCGGTCCAGCAGCGCGGGAGCGTAGTGCGTGGCCTGGTGCAGGCCGGTCGCCGCCACCACATGCACCCCGGCCGCCCTCGACAGCGCGGGCAGTCCGGCGGCATTCCGGCCCAGCCCGAACGGCGTCCACTGCGCCACCGCCGCGCCGCCCACCGCCCGGAACGCCGCCAACTCCGCCTCCGCCGCGGCCGGATCGTCCAGTTCCTGCCCGGCGAACGCGGGCGCGGCGAAGAACAGGTGGTCGTGCGCGTCGGTCACCCCGAGCCGCTCGGGCGCGATGTCGCCGAGCACCGTCCGTACGGTCTTCACGCGGCACCGCCGTCCGCGCCGCTGCCGCTGCCGCTGCCGACGCCGACGCCCGTGCCGGGGTCGTTCGCCGCGTTGCCGTCCGGGGCCACCCCGAGGTCGGCGAAGGCCGCCGCGGCGACCCGCAGCCCCGCCAGCGCCTTGGGCACGCCGACGTACGGCGCGAGGTGCACCATCACCTCGACGATCTCCGCGGGGGCGATGCCGGTCCGCAGCGAGTTGCGGACGTGGTCGTCGAGTTGGGGCTCCACGCCGCCGAGCGCGGTGAGCGCGGCGAGGTTCGCGACGAGGCGGTCCCGCAGGGCGAGGCCGTCGCGCTGGTAGGTGCCGCCGAACAGCGCGGTGACGATCCAGTCGGCGAACCCCGGCGCCAGGGCGTCCAGCGGGGACAAGGTGCCCTCGACGGTGCCCGGTCCGGCGAGGTCGCCGAGCAGCCGGTAGCCCGCCTCGCGGTCGATCTTCGCCTGCTTCACCACTGCCTCCCGGTGTCGATGGCGTCCAGTTCGGGCCGCGACAGGTGCAGCACCTGGAAGCGCTCGGCCCCGGGCTCCTCGGGCGCGGCGTCCCGCCACAGCGTGAAACGCAGCAACTCCCAGTGGCGCGGGTCGACCAGCAGCGCGGCGGAGTGCGCGCCGGGCCGTGCCGCCACCTCCCGCAGCTCCGCCAACTCGCGTGCGACGGCCTCCGCGAGCGGTTCGCCGGCGGCCAGTTGCCGGGCCGCTCGGGTGGCGGCGGCCGGCGGCTGCGCCACCTCCGGACCGCGTTCGAAGCCGAGCCCGGTCCAGTGCTCGACCGTCGGGCGGCCGAAGTCGTCCACCAGGGAACGGAATCCGGGTCCCCACAGGAAGCTGTTCATGCCCTGGGCGGTGTTCCACAGGTAGAAGGGCGCGTACTCGTTCACCGGCGAGCCGTCGGTGCCGCGCTCCCGGATCAGGTACGCCTTCTGCCCCAACCCCGGGAAGGCGTCGAGCAGATGGCCACGAGTCGCGACCCGCTGTCTGATGATGCCCATGTCGTAGTCGGCGGGCAGGGCGATGCGGTAGTTCATGCCGTGCACGGGTGGGTGCTCCCTCGTCAGGTACGAGCCGTCGCGCGGGTGCGCGCGGGCGGTGCGTACGCGTCCTCGTGTCGTGCTGCCCGCACGTCTCGTACGGGCCAAGTGCCTTGACAGGCACAGCGATTGGGGCCCTCGGCCGGTGTACGGCGCGGGAGGTCGTACGGTCGCGGGCCGGTGCCGCGTTGATCAGGGGGCCGGGCGAAGTGGCCGGGTCAGGGGGCCGGGTGGAGCGGCCGGGTCAGGCGGCCGGGTCGGTCGCGGCGGCCCGGAGCAGGCCGAGCGCACCGCGCACCGCCTGGTCGAACGGTTCGCGGTCGCCGGCCGCGCGGGCGAGCACGTAACCGCCCTGGACGACCGCGGCCAGTGCCGCCGCCGTGTCGCCCGCGTCGATCTCCGGGCGCAGCTCCCCGGCCGCGATGCCGTCGGCGACGATGTCGGCAAGCCGTCCGCGCAGCCACGCGAACGTGTCGCGGACCGGCTCCCTCAGCTCGTCGCTGGCGATCACCTCCGGGTCCATCGCCATCCGGCCGACCCGGCAGCCGCGCAGCGGCTCCCGCTCGCGCATCAGATACGCGCCGACCCGCGCCACCGCGGTGTCGCCCTCGGCGAGCTGCGCGTCGGCCTGCGCCCGCAACTGCGCCGCGCTGCGCCGCATCGCCGCGGCCGCGAGGTCGGGCTTGCCCTTGAAGTGGTGGTACATGCTGCCCTGCCCGGCACCGGCCCGCTCCTGGATGGCCTTCGGGCTGGTGCCGACGTAGCCGCGCTCCCAGAGCAGTTCCTGCGCGCTTGCGACGAGGCGTTCCGCGGTGTCCATGAGCTCATCGTACATACTAGTAGGTACAGAACCAAGCCCGAAGAACGGCGGCGGGTCGACCCCGCCGCCGACCGGGCCCGCAAGCGGACCCGGAGATGGGCCCGGAAACGGGCCGGAACGTGGTCGGGTGCGTCAGGCGAAGTACACGTCGGACCCGGCGACCACCGTGCCGAAGCGGGGGAAGTTCAGCGCCACCGCCGCCTCGTGCTCGGCCGCCGTCAGCCCCGACATCGCGTCGTGCGCGAAGACCAGCCGGTAGCCGAGGTCGGCGGCGGCCCGCGCGGTGGACTCCACGCCCATGTTCGTGGCGATCCCGGCGAGCACCAGGGTGTCGATGCCGCGCTCCCGCAGGCGCGCGTCCAACTCGGTGCCCTGGAACGCCCCGACCGTGCGCTTGACCAGCAGCGCGTCCGCGACCGCGGCGACCTGCGGTACCAGATCGCTGCCGGGTGGCTGCTCGGCCGCCCCCGACCGGCGCGCCCGCACCGCCACCACCGGCGCGCCCGCCGCGCGGAAGGCCGCCGCCAGCCGCACCGCCGCGGCGACCACCTCCGACCCCGGGTGCGGGGCCAGCGGCAGCGCGACGATCCGGTCCATCAGGTCGACGAGCACGAGGGCGGTACGGGCGGGGTCGAGACCCGGCGCGAGCGGGGACTCGCGGGTGTCGCCGGCCGCGCGGTAGTCGTGATCATGTGCGGTCATGATCGGACCCTACCGGCCGGGCCCGCTTCGCGCGTACGGATCGAACGGGGTGGTGTGGTAGGGCAGTTGGGGCGCGTGAGGATCGCATCCGGCACCGCGCGGACCCGGTGCCGGACCGGCCGCCATAGCGCATCCGGGCGCCCCCGCGTGCGGCTTCCGCCTTCTTCTGCCGGGTGGGTCCAACACCGATAGGCTGGAAGCGGACGACGATGTGGGAGGAGTCAGGACGTGGCTGAGAGCACCATCGGACAGCCGTTGGCCAACGGGAAGAAGCCTCAGGTGGATCTGACCGGGGCCGAGTGGCTGTCCAGCAGCCAGGGCACCGGGGACGTGCAGATCGCTTTCGTGGAGGGGTACATCGCGATGCGCGACGGCCGCAACCCCGAGGGGCCCGCGCTGATCTTCACCCCCGCGGAATGGCGTGCCTTCGTGCTGGGCGCCCGCGACGGCGAGTTCGATCTGACCTGACCCGTCGGGGCGGTGGGTTCCGCGGTCGCGGGACCCACCTGCCGACGACGCGCTGCCGCGCGGTTCCCGCCAAGGGCCGCGCGCCTACGGCCAGTTGCCCAGCGGCGGCAACGGACCGCCGCGCAGCGGCTCTTCGGGGTGCCGCCCGGCCAGCCACGCGGCGAGGTCGGTGAGGCGGCCCTCGACGGACAGCGGTGACCCGGAGCCGTGCGACCAGCGGAAGTCCGCGTCCGTGGCGGTGAGCGTCACCCGGTAGCCGTCCGGCACGCGGGGCGCGAGGAAGCCGATGAGGTGGGTGCACAGCGGCACCGACCACGCGTGGGTGCCGTAGCCGAGGTCCGCGTCGGCCGTGTGGATCTCCAACTCGCGCCACCAGGCGAGCCCGGCGTCGCGCAGGGTGCCGTCGCGGTAGCGGACCGGCCGCTCCCAGTCGTCCGGCCCGACCAGGGACCAGGACGCCTCGACCTCGTCCAGCGCGTCCGCGAGCGCGGGCGCGAGCTGCTGCACCGGGCGCCGGTGCCCGGCCTCGATGGCGGCGTCACGGGTGGGGCGGCCTCCGTCGTAGACGTCGATGAGCTTGCCGCGCAGTGCGTAACGGGCCTGCCGGGCAAGGGCGAGGCCGACCCCCTCGATGTGGGTGAGCACATGGCCGCGGCTCCAGCCGGGCAGCGGGCTCGGCCCGCGCAGTACCTCGTCGGTGAGGGCCGGCAGCAGGGCGCGCAGCCGTGACTGCCCCTCGGCGAGCGCCGCCTGGAGATCGGCGGGTGCGGTTCCGGTCACGGCCACAGCAGTCCACGCTCCCAACCGGCGTCCGTGCGGCGGTAGTCGACGCGGGTGTGCCGGCGTTCCCGGTCGCCCTGCCAGAACTCCACCTGCTCGGCGTGCAGCGTGTACAGCGTCCAGCCGGGCGCCACCAGCCCGGGCTCCGCCGCGATCCGCTCGGCGGCGGCGCGCACGTCGGCGTCGCGGGCGGCGAGGTCGGACAGCGGGGTGCTCTGCCGGCCGAGCAGCGCCTCGGCCCGGGCGCCGGGGGAGCGGGCGAGGAAGTCGGCGGCGGACTCCTCGGGGTTGCCGGGGCGTACGGTTCCGCGCACCCGCACCTGGCGGGCGAGCGGGGACCAGTAGAAGGTGAGCGCCGCGGCGGAGCGGCCGGACAGCTCGCGGCCCTTGCGGCTGCCGGCGTCGGCGGCGAACTGCCAGCCGTCGGCGGTGACGTTCTTGCAGATCAGCACCCGTGCCGACGGGGTGCCGTCGAGGCCGGTGGTGGACACGGTCATCGCGTGCGGTTCGCGCACCCCTTGCCGGATGGCCGTCAGCAGCCACTCGGTGAACAATTCGTGCGGGTCGGCGGGAAGTCGAGAGACGTCGAAGTCCGGCAACTCCCCCTCGAACACCTCGATCTCGCGCAGTACCTCGCGCAGGTCGGACACGAATACCCCCTCTGCATTAATGGTGTACGGCGACGATACCATTAGGTCATGCCGGTTGATCATCTCGCTCTCGCCCTCGCGGTCACCGTGCGCCATGACGGCCACGGCGGAGTCGCGGACGACCTCGCCGCCCCCGAGGGCCTGACCGCCTGGGTCCGGCAGCACGAGCGGGCGCTGGCGGAGTACGGCTTCGTGACGGCGGACGAGGGTGACGGGCGTGCGGACCCCGCCCATCCCGCTGTGGCCGCCGACCCCGCCGTGCTCGCCGCCGCCGTCGGCGTACGGACCGCGCTGCGGGCGCTGTTCGCGCGGGCGGTGCTTCCCGGCGCCCCCAGCAAGGCCGACGCCGGGCGGCTGCCCGACGCGGCGGCGGCCCTGGAGCGGCTGAACGCGGCCGCGGCGCGGGTGCCGGTCACCCACCGGCTCGCCTGGCCCGCCGACGGCCCGCCCGCCGCCGGCTACGCGGTGGCCGGCCGCCACGCCCCGGCCGACCTGCTCGCCGCCGCGCTCGCCCGGGCCGGCATGGCCTTCCTGGCCGGCCCGGACCGCGCCCGGTTGCGGGCCTGCCCGGCACCGCGCTGCGTGCGCTACTTCGTCCAGGCGCACGCCCGCCAGGAGTGGTGCAAGCCCTCCTGCGGCAACCGCGCCCGCGTCGCCCGCCACCATGCCCGCCAGCGGGCCCGTACCGCCGAAGACCCGAACTGACGCTCCACGCGGGCCGGTTGGGCCGGGCGTCTCGGGGCTGATCGCCGTCGCCGGAGCCGCGTCGACCGCGACGGCCCGCCCGTAAGGCCCGCGTCGGTCCGCCCGTACGACCCGCACCGCCCGCATGCACGACCCTCCCGCACCGCTCGCACCCGACTCCCCATCCCTTTCATCCGCCCCCTTCGGTTACGCGCGGTAACGGGGGCGCACGCGGGGCGCATGGGAGCTTTGGCGGGGAGTGGGGCCCGAGTGGAGTGGTGACGGCCGGGAGGCCCGTGGGACAGTCGCGGCGGGCCGACCGGGAAGGCACCCGCCTCCCCCGCGGAGTCATGGGCTCCACCCTGCCGGTACGCCTCCTGCCAGTGGCGTACCGGCACGGTCGTTCCCCCTGACCGAGCGCAGCCGACGGCGTACCCTGTGGACCGATCGGACCGAGTGCGCCGGGCGCGCGCCCCGCCGGTCGGCAAGGGGGAGAGCATGGCTGGAGGGCCCGCCGGCGTCGCCCGCCCGCTGCTCGAGCGTGACGTCGAACTCGCGGCCGTCGACGAGGCGTTGACCGCCCTCACCGGAGTGGCGCCCGGCGCCTTACCGGAGCCGGCCGGCGGTCGGCTACGGCGGCGGGGCGGGCTGCTGGCGTTCGCCGGGCCCGCCGGGCTGGGCAAGACGACCCTGCTCGCCGAGGTACGGGCCCGGGCCGCGGACCGCGGCTGCACCGTGCTGTCCGCGCGCGGCGGCGACCAGGAGCAGCAGGTCGCCTTCCACGTCGCACGGCAACTCCTGCAACCGCTGCTGGCCGGCTCCACCGAGGCGGATCTGCGGGCGGCACTGGGCAGTTGGTACGGCATCGTGGGCCCGGCGCTGGGGCTGTGCACCGCGCAGGGCGCCGCCCCCGACCCCCAGGGGCTGCGCGACGGACTGGACTGGGTGCTCACCCACGTGGTGGTCCGGCACGCCCCGGTGGTGCTGGTGCTCGACGACGCGCACTGGGCCGACCCGCAGTCCCTGAACTGGCTGGCCGCGTTCGCACCCCGCACCGACGACCTCGCGCTGCTCGTCGTGGTGGCCTACCGCCCGGACGAACTGCCGCCGTCCGCCGAGGCGTTCCGCGGCCTGCCGGGCCGCGCCGGGCACCGTCCGCTCGGCCTGGAACCGCTGACCGCCGACGCGATCGGCCTGCTGGTGCGCGACCGGGTCGGCGCGCACGCCGACGAGGAGTTCTGCCGGGAGTGCTGGGCGGTCACCGCGGGAAACCCGTTCGAGGCGGTCGAGTTGGCCGCGAAGGTCCGTGACCGGGGGCTGCAACCCGACGGTGGCAGCGTCCACCTGCTGCGCGACCTGGTCGCCGCGGTGAAGGGCAGCGGCCTGGTCGCCCGGCTGGAGCGGCTCGGCCCCTCCACGGTCCGCCTCGCCTGGGCCGCCGCCGTGCTCGGCACCGAGATCCGGCCCGCGCTGGCCGCCGCCGTGGCCGGCCTGGGCACCCAGGAGGCCGCCGACTGCGCGGACCGGCTGCGGGCCGCGCGCGTCCTCACCGGCAGCCGCACCCTGGAGTTCGTCCACCCGCTGATCGCCACCGCCGTCTACCGGGCGATACCCGACGCGGTGCGGGTCGCCCTGCACGGCAAGGCCGCGTGGGCCGTGGTCGACGCCGGGCTCGGCCCCACCGCGGCCGCCCGCCACCTGCTGGAGACCCACCCCGAGGAGGACCCGTGGGTGGTGCACCAACTGCGCGCCGCCGCCCGGGAGATCCTGCGGGCCGGCGCCCCCGAGGCGGCCCGCAGCTGCCTGGCCCGGGCGCTGCGCGAGCCCCCGCCGCCCGGCGAGCGGGCCGGCGTGCTCTACGAACTCGGCTGCGCCACACAGCTGCTGGAGCCCCCGACCACCGTCAACCACCTGCGGGCCGCCCTCGAAGAGCCGATCGACGACCCCGAACTGCGCGACGGCATCCTCTTCCTGCTCTCCCAGTCCCTCGCGCACAGCGACCGGCTCAGCGAGGCCGCCGACGTCGTCGGCCGGGCCGCCCGCACCGCCACCGGGGCACGCACCCGACTGCGCATGCAGGCCGAGCAGTTCATGTGGGACGCCTTCCGCTCCGACGAACCCGACTCGCCCGGCAGGTCCCGCCGGCTGGCCCGGCTCGCCGACCGCCTCACCGGCCGCGACCTCACCGAGCGGTACATCATCGGCCTGCGCGCCTGGGACGCCACCTTGCGCGGCGAACCCACCGGCACCGTCCTGCGCCACGCCGCCCGCGCCCTGCGCGGCGGCCTGCCCTGGGTCGACGAGGGCCGCGGCTTCGAGGTGCCGGTGCTGGTCGCGATGACCCACCTGTACGCCGACCGGCCCGAGCGCGCCGAGGAGCTGTTCGCCGAGGGCATCGCCGACTTCGAACGCCACGGCTGGCGCGGCGCGCACCTCTCCTTCGGGTACGTCCTGCTCGGCTACGTCCGCCACCGCTGCGGGCGGCTCGCCGAGGCGGAGGAACTGGCCCGCGACGGATTGCGGCTGGCCGAGCGGGTCGGCCGCGGCACCCCCGTGCAGTGGTACGCCGTCGGCGTGCTCGCCGGGGTGCTGATCGCCCGTGGCCGCCCCGAGGAGGCGGCCGCGCTCGCCGCCGACTACGACTTCGCCGCGCCCTTCCCGGCCGCCGTGACCTTTCCCGACGCCCAGGCCGTGCACGGCGAGATCCTGCTCGCGCTGGGCCGGTACCAGGAGGCCGCCGCGGAACTCGCCGCGGTCGGGCGGCGGCTCGACCCGCGCGGCATGCGCAACCCGGGCTGGTGCCCCTGGCAGCTCCACCTGGCCCTCGCCGAGGCGCACGACGCCCCCGACCGCGCGGCGAGCACCGCGCTCGACGCGGTCGGCCGGGCCCGGCAGTTCGGTGCGCCGTCCGCGGTCGGGGGCGCGCTGCGGGTCGCCGCCGAGGTGATCGGCGGGGCGCGCGGCCTCGACCTGCTCGCCGAGGCCGTCGCCCAGCTGGAGGCGTCGCCCGCCGCCCATCAGCTCGCGGCGGCGCGGGTCGCCCAGGGCGCCGCCCTGCGCGCGGCGGGCCGCCCGGGACCGGCCGCCGACGCGCTGCGGCTGGGGCTCGACGGTGCGGTGGGCTGCGGCGCGGACGGCCTGGCGGGCACCGCGCGGGCCGAACTGGCCCGGCTGCCCGCACCGCTGTCCGTGCCCCTGCCCGCGCCGCTGTCCGTGCCGCCCGCCGCACCGCAGGCCCCGCCCGCCGCGGCACCGCGCGAGACGTGAAAGACGGGCTCCCGCCCCGGCCGTGCCACCCCGTACGATGGCCGTATGTCCTTCCTCCGCCGCCGTAGCGCAGCCACGCCCACCGGGCCGGACTTCGACGTCCTCGCGATGGACCCGGGGGACTGGCCCGGCGACCTGGGCGCGGGGCTGCTGCCCGGTGCCGACGGGAGCTGCCAGGGCATCTACCTGCGGTACGACCTCTTCGGCGGCCGCGGCCCCGCGATGCTGATCGGGAACCTCCCCGAGGGCTCCCCGGCCCGCGAACTGGAGGAGGGCCAGGTGCCCTTCGAGGTGGCCCAGCTGCTGGCCGCGCTCGGCAACGACGAACCGGCCGAGGTCGTCGACGTCGAGGGCACCCCGGTGATGCTGGGCGACGGACCGCTGATCGTCCGCCGGATCAAGATCTCCGAGTCGCGGGTCGCCTGCGCGCAGTTCGACCGCAGCGACGGCGTGCAGGTCACCATCGCCACCTGGGACCGTCCGATCACCGACGACCTCTACCAGCTGCTCAAGCCGCTGCCCGCGGAGATGTTCCAGGCCGAGTGAACGCCCGGGCCGCGAGCCGGCCGGGCCGAACGAACCGCATCCAGCCGCACCAAGCCGAACGACGTAAGGGGCGCCATCCCAGGATGGCGCCCCTTACCTGTGTCACCTGCTCATCTGCTCACCGGTGTCACCCGTCGCCGCGGCCTCCCGGCCCGGCTACGGCAGCGCCGAGGGCACCAGCGCCACATCGGACGCGAGAACGTACTCCACTCGGTGCCCGAGCTGGATCTCGTAGTAGACGTTCTTGCCCCGCACGACCTGGTGGCTCGCCGGGTCGAAGGTCACCGAGTAGTAGTACTCGCCGTGCACCGCGCCGCCGACCACGTACCGCTGGCCGGCCGGGATGGAGTACGGCATCGGGGTGAGCGCCTGGACCGGCACTCCGGCCGGGAACGCGCTCGCCTCGGGGTAGGCGCGGCCGTAGACCGGGATGCTCGCCAGACCCTTCTTCGGGGTCACCACCAGACCCGTCGCGTCCACGGCCGTCGGGTTCGCCTTCGGGTTGTGGAACCACGCCTTCTGGCCGAGGTACCAGATCGCGGTCCAGTCGCCCTGCCGTCCGGCGACCGCGTACTGCTGGCCGGTGGACGCCCGCGCGCCCACGTCGTTGACGTCGGTGGTGCTGGCGCCCGTCGCACCGTGCAGAGCCACGTCCTGCACCAGCGGAGCGTCCTCGCTCGGCGCCGTGTACAGCCGCACCGCGTCGGAGCCGTGCGCCGGGCAGGTCGCGCCGGCCGTGGTGCAGCCGGTGTAGACCGGCTGGTTCGTCGCGTAGTCCGGGTCGATCGTCACCTCACCGCCCCACGCCCCCGCCGTCGGGTGGATCGGCGCGCCGAGCAGCGCCATGTAGTGGGCCCAGTCCCAGTACGGCCCGGGGTCGGTGTGCATGCCGGGCACGTAGGAACCCGTCGGACCCGGCACGTTGTCGTGGCCGAGGATGTGCTGCCGGTTCAGCGGCACGTCGTACTTCTGCGCCAGGTAGCGCACCAGCCGCGCCGACGAGCGGTACATCGCCTCCGTGTACCAGGCGTCCGGGTCGGTGAGGAAGCCCTCGTGCTCGACCCCGATGGACTTGGCGTTGGTGTACCAGTTGCCCGCCTGCCAGCCGACATCCTGCGTCTTCACATGCTGCGCGATGTGCCCGTCGGAGGAGCGCACCGTGTAGTGCCACGCCAGGTATGTCGGGTCCTGCACCAGCTTCAGCGAGGTGGCCCAGGAACCCTCGGTGTCGTGGATGACGATCGTGTCGATCTTCTCGTCGTTCGGCCGGTCGGCGAGGTCGTAGTTGCCGTAGTCCCCGCCGCCGATCTCCTGGTAGGGCGCCGGCACCCACTCGCAGCCCAGCCCCGGCGGGCACTCGGTGCCCGCGTCGTTGTCCGCGCGCAGCCCCACCTTCGCGGCCTGGCCGGCCGCGGGCGCCAGACCGGGCACCGCCGCGAGCGCCACCCGCTGGCCGCTGTCGGTGGTGCGCGCCTGGCCCTGCCGGATCACGTCGAACACGTCGTCGGCGAAGGAGTCCGCGGTGTCCCGGTCGTCCGCGCCGGAGTAGCGCGCCACGGCGGCGTACCAGTCGGCCGGATCGGCGCTCAGCGGTTCGCCCAGCTCGCGCTGCTCCGCGGCCAGCAGAGCGGCGCCGCCGGCCACGTTCGCCGCCGGCGTGTCGCGCAGCTCGGCGGACGGCAGCCCGGTGAGGGTCGCCGCGCGCCGCACCGTGGTCAGGTTCGCCGGGAAGGCCGCGGTGGCCGGCGCCGCCGCCTGCGCGGGCGTGATCAGCGGGCGCGAGTCGTCGCCGCGCCCGTCGTCGCCCCCGTCGCCGACCTGCTTGACCGGGAAGTCGGTCAGCGCGGTCCGCGCGTCGGTCAGGTGCATCGGCCCGTAGCCGCCGGTGACGCTCGGCATGCCCTGGTGGCCGTCCCACCGGGATTCCATGTACGACACGCCCAGCAGCACGCTGCTCGGCACTCCGTACTTCCCGGCGGCGTCGGTGAACGCCTGCTGGAGTGAACCCGGCGCGGCGGCCGCGTGCGCGGTCCCCGCGCCGAACAGCGGCAGCAGCACGGCCGCCGCGGCGACCGCGACCGCGCTTCGGGCGCGGCGCCCGAGCGGCACGGATCTTCCAGGCGGGGACGGGGGAGCGGAACGCGGCACGAGGGCCTCCTCCGGATGGGGGGTTGCCGAGTTGATCGGTTCCCCACAGGTACCGGCCCTCCCGACGCCCCGTCAACCACCCGTATACGGCGCGTCTTCCGCACGTCAGGGCCGCGCACCCCGGGTTTCCGCGCCACGCGGCCGCCCACCTGCCGACCGCCAGAGGCGTACACCTGTGCACCCGCTGTGCTCCGTTTCAGCGGCCTGTCGACAATTCCCGCCGGGGGGCGGAGGCGTGGCCGGTGCGCCGCGCCCAACTCGTTGGCCAAAGAGGCCGGCCGGCGTCGAGAATCCCGCCATGACCAACGGCAGCGACGACCCGGACCGCATCTTCGTTCGCAGCAGGTGGGGCGACAGGCGCTACGTCTACAACCCGTACAACCCCATCGGCCGCGCGCTCATCGCCGGGACCGTGCTGGTCGCGGTCGTCGCCCTGTTCCTGCTGCACCGCTCGTCCGTCCGTGGCGCTTCGGGCGACTGGAGCGAGAAGGAGTTGCGGAAGGCGGTGACGGCGGCGACGGCCGAGCTGGCGAGCGACGCCGAGTTCGGGCCCGGAAGCGTGGGCTACGAGGAGATCCTCCAGAGCGGGATAGCGGAAGCGGCCCACCGCGCCGAGCGCGGGCTCACCGTCGCCCTCGCCTCGGCGCCCCCGACGTCGGCCCTGGTCGAGGGCGGTCCGGAACGGGCCGACTACACCGTCAGCGCCGACGGCACGGACACGCAGCTGTGCCTCGACGTCCACGCGCTGAAGCGCAGGATGGCCATGGGCTACGACTCCGTGACCATCTCCGTCGGCGAGGGGGCGTGCCCCGCCTCCTGACAGCCGCCCGCCCTGCCCGGCGGCTGTCCCGTCCGGCCGGCAGCCGTTACTGCGTGCCGACTGCCGCCCGCACCGCGCGCCTCGCCATCCCGCAGTCGTCGTGCAGCCGCCGCAGCAGCAGCCGCTGCTCCTCGCCCGCCTCGGCGGAACCCGGCGGGACCGGCCCGGTGGCCCGCATCGTCCGCTGCACGGCGGTCTCGTAGGTACGGATCTCCCGGGTCAGCACCAGCATCAGGTTGACCAGGAACCCGTCACGGGCCTCCGCGCCCTGGGCCTGCGCCTGCTGGCTGATCTGGCGCCGCGCGGCGGGATCGTCCCCGAGCACCGACCACAGCACCGCCAGGTCGTACCCGGGCAGGTACCAGCCCGCGTGCTCCCAGTCGACCAGCGACGGTCCGGCCGGCGACAGCAGCACGTTCGACAGGAGGGCGTCGCCGTGGCAGAACTGGCCCGGCGCGTGCGCCAGCCCGCGCAGCAGCTTCTGCAGGTCGCCCAGATCCCGGTCGGTGAGCAGGCCCAGTTCGTGGTAGCGCCCGATCCGCGCCGGGTAGTCGATCGGCGCGTCGAACGAACCGGGGGCCGGCCGCCAGGCGTTGATCCGCGAGTACGCCGACAGCGCGGCGCGCACATCCGCCCGGGTGGGCGCCTGCACGGGGTGCCGCTGCGGCGTGACCACCCGTCCGGGCATCCGCTCCATCACCAGCACGCAGCTGTCCGGGTCGGCGGCGATCAGCCGCGGCACCCGCACCGGCGGGCGCTGCCGGACGAACGTGCGGTAGGCCGCTATCTCATGGCGGAAACGTTCCGCCCAGGCGGGGGAGTGGTCCAGCAGACACTTGGCGACCGCCGGCGCCCGGCCGGAGGTGCCGATCAGCAGCGCGGTACGGCCGCCGCGCCGCAGCAACTGCACGGGGGCGAACTCGGGGCAGATCCGCTGCACGGCGGCCACGGCGGTGCGCAGCTGAGCCCCCTGCGGGCCGGTCAAGTCGATTCTCCCGCTGAGCGGATGGGCGCCGCCGGCCATGTTCCGCCGCAAGGCGGCCGGGCGCGGGCGCAGCACCGGCTCGGCGACGGAGGGGTGCGAGGGCCGGGGCGGGGCGGACACGGAGGACGATGCCGAATACATGAGTGGAAGCAGATCCCTTCGCGTGCCAAGGAGTTCCAGGGGCGCCGTCCCGGTCCGGTACCGCACCCTGGGGAATGCGGAACCGGGCCGGGGTGGCGCGTTCCTACCTGACACCCTGGCGCGGGTGGCAGACCATCTGGCGGACCCTGGCGAACCCTGGCGAATAGTCGCGAGGCGAATGTCACCGGGATTAGTGTCAACGTGCCGAGGAACCTGGGGGCTTGACGTGGGCAACGAAGCCAACACCCGACTCGCGGACCTGTTCGGCCTCACCGGCTGGTCCAAGGGCGAACTCGCACGGCTGGTCAACCGGCATGCGGCGGCCATGGGCCATCCGCAGCTGGCGACCGACACCTCGCGGGTACGCCGCTGGATCGACACCGGTGAGTCGCCGCGCGAACCCGTGCCGAGAGTGCTGGCCGCGCTGTTCACCGAGCGCCTCGGACGTGTCGTGACCATCGAGGATCTCGGCTTCGACCGGCGCCGGCAGGCGGGGAAGAAACAGATCGGCGACGGCCTGCCGTGGCCGCCGGAGCGAACCGCCGCGGTCCTCACCGAATTCACGGGAATGGACCTCATGCTCAACCGACGCGGACTGGTGGGCGCGGGCGCCGCGCTCACCGCCGGCACCGTACTCAGCACGGCCATGCACGAGTGGCTGCACACCGATCCGGCCCTGGCGGCCGACGCACCCGTCCTCGACGACCCGCTCGCGGTCGATCCGGTCGCGCACGACGTCTACGAGGCGGCCCCGATCGGCTCCCAGGAGATCGAGTCGCTGGAGCACTCGGTCGAGGTGTTCCGCGCCTGGGACGCCTCACGCGGCGGCGGGCTCCAGCGCAAGGCGGTGGTCGGCCAGCTCAACGAGGTCGGCGGCATGCTCTCCTACCGCCACCCCCCGCATCTGCAACGCCGGTTGTGGGGGGTGGCGGCCAACCTCGCGGTGCTCGCCGGCTGGATGTCGCACGACGTCGGCCTGGAGCCGACCGCCCAGAAGTACTTCGTGATCGCCGCGCACGCGGCACGCGAGGGCGGCGACCGGCCGCGGGCCGGTGAGGCGCTGTCCAGGGCGGCCCGCCAGATGGTGCACCTGGACCGGCCCGACGACGCGATCGACCTGATGAAGCTCGCCACGTCCGGTTCCGGCGAGCAGACCCTGCCGCGTATCCAGGCGATGCTGCGCACCGTCGAGGCGTGGGCGCAGGCGTCGATGGGGCGCGGCCAGGAGATGCGGCGCACCCTGGGCGAGGCCGAGGAGCTCTTCGCGTCCGACGCGGGCGAGGGGCCGCCGCCGAGCTGGATGCAGAACTTCGACGAGGCCGACCTGCACGGCATGCAGGCGCTCGCGTACCGCACGCTGGCCGAGCACGACCCGTCGGCCGCCGTCCAGGCCCAACTGCACGCCAGGCGGGCGATCGACCTGCGCGGCGGCGGCCGCGAGCGGTCGATGATCTTCGACTACCTCTCGCTCGCCTCGGCCTGCTTCATCGCCAACGACCCCGAACAGGCGGACCGCTACGCCCGGATCGCGCTGTCGACCATCGGGCAGACCTCCTCGCACCGCACCTGGGACCGGCTGCGCCAGATGTACCGGCTTACCGCGCGGTACTCCGGGCAGGTCGAGATCCAGGAGCTGCGCCGGGAGATCGAGACGGCGCTGCCGAAGCAGAAGGCGCCCCGGGAGGGAAAGGGGGCGAAGGAGCCCAAGGGGAAGAACCCGCAGACCCGTTCGGTGTGACGCCGCCGTCACGTCACACCGTTGTCGGGCAGCGGGAGAAACCCCTGTCGGTCATGTGCCCACGCCTCATGGCCAGTTGGTGATGACGCCGTGTCGCCCTACGGCCCGTCGTGCGGTCCGATGACCTCGCGGTCGCGTTCGCGTGATCTCACCTTCGGGTGATCGCTCGGGCGGTCAGGAGATCCTCGCGATCAGTACGCACGCGTCGTCCGCCCGGTCGGGGACGTCGAACTCCTCGGCCACCATGCGCAGGCAGTCCTGCGCGGACCGGGCGCCGTCGAACAGCGGTCCCATGGCGAGCAGGCGTGCGGCGCTGCCGCCGGCGGTCGCGTTGTGCGGGGAGCGGCTCGGCACCAGGCCGTCGGTGTGCAGCAACAGCAGGTCGCCGGGGAGGAGTTGTTCCCGCGCCTGGGCGTACCGGGCACCGGAGGTGGCGCCGAGCAGCATGCCGTCGGGCGAGTCGAGGACGCGCCCCGTCCCGTTGCGGAACAGCAGCGGGGCGGGGTGCCCGGCCTGCGCCCAGCGCAGCACCCGCTCACCGGGTTCGTACCGGCAGCACAGGGCGCTGCCGAGGGCGGGCTGCGCGGAGGTGTCGAGGAGTTCGTTGAGCGAGGACATCAGCGCGCCGGGCTCCAACCCGGCGACGGCCATGCCGCGCAGCGCGCCGAGCAGCATCGCCATGCCCGAAGTCGCGGCCACACCATGCCCGGTGAGGTCGCCGACCGACAGTAAGGAGGAACCGTCGGGCAGTTGCATCGCGTCGTACCAGTCGCCGCCGATCAGGCCGCTGGTCGCCGACGGGAGATAGCGCGCGGCAAGGTCCATCGCGGCGGGACCGCCCTCCTGCGGGAAGCGCAGGCCGCCACGCCACGGTGGGAGTACGGCCTCCTGCAGTTCCACCGCGAGCCGGCGCTCGGTCTGCGCGATCTGCCGCTGCCGCTCCAGGGAGTCGCGGGTCTCCCTGAGGGTGCGCTGGCTGCGCCGCAGATCGCTGACGTCGCGGATCACCGCCCACATCGCGATGGTGCCGCCGTCGGCGTCGAAGACCGGTTCGCCGACCATGTGCACGGTGCGCACGGAGCCTTCGGCCCGCACGATCCTGAACTCGCCGTCGATCGGCCGCCCGTCGACCAGGCAGCCGGTCACCATCTCGGAGAGCAGTTGCTGGTCCTCCGAGAAGAGCCATGACGGCAACTCGTCCAGGGTCAACGGTCCGTCCTTCTGGGCGCGGCCGAAGATGCGGTACAACTCGTCGGACCACTGCACCGCGTCGGTGAGCAGGTCCCACTGGGCGCTTCCGGCCCGCCCGAGCGCGCCGACCGCGACCGGGTCGGGCAGCGCGGAGGCGCCGATCGCCGCGTCGAGCGGTGACCCGGGCTCTCGCGCCGGCGCCTCGACCGGCACGTCCAGGTCGAAGCCCTCCCGCAACTGCCCCAGATGGGTGCCCAGATCGTCGAGCTGGTGCACCGCGAGGTCGCACAGCGCACGCTGCCACCGCAGCCGCGGGTCCTCAGCCGCCGACACGCTCTCGCCGAGCACTTCGTCGACCCGGCTGCGCAACTGGCGCGCCTGGCTGATCAGAGCATCCACAGCCCCGGGACCCGGTGGCTGTGCTGCGGGGGAATCCGCGTGCGCGGGGGACGGCATGACGCACTCCGAGGGATGTCTGCGGGCAGCCGCTGGTGCGGCCGTGGCGGACGGTGGGACAGATGGACCAGTAACGACTGTTGCACAGCGAGCGATGGCTCGTAAGGGTTTCCGCGATACCCGATCCGGTGGTGCTTCCGGCATATGCCAAAAGCCCACACTTTCGTGTGTACTTCCTCCGGGCCGCCCAGCCGCGCGCGGAGCGCAACATCCGGTGCCGCGGGGGTACTTGGCGGCGGGACGGAGGCGGGCAGGCGGTGATCTCCCGGTGCGGCGGCACCGGACCGCGCTCAGGACGGGGTAAAGGGGTGCCCAGGCGGTACGCGGGGCACCGGTCCGGCCGAGGGGACCGCCGGGCGCGCTGTCGCGGACGGCTCCTCAGAGCGGCGCGCCGGAGCCGGCACCGCACGCTGGGTCCCCTCAGTGGCGACGGCTGACCGCCGACCGCCGCCGACCGTGCGAGCAAAGGGGACGTCGATCGGCGGTACGGGCGCGCGGCGTCATGCCGTACGCCCGGCCGGGCTCCTTGCCGCCGGGGGGCGGAGCGGAATCGTTCGGAGGTGGAACGGCGAGGGCGAGGTGCCGGGCGCGGCACCGTTTCCGGTGCGGGCGGGGCCAGCTGCGCGTGCGGCCGTACGCCCGGCGGGGCCTCGCGTCAGCCGGCGTTCACCCGGCGCTCAACCGGCCCCGGACCGCCGTCTGGACGTCCACTTCCTCCGCGGGGTCCGCGGCCAGCCTGCGCAGTTGCGCCAGCACCCGGACGTCGCCGGACGCGGCCTTCCGCGCCGCGAGCTCCCGCGTGCTCTCCTCGCAGTCCCACAGGCACTCCACCGCGAACCCGGCCGCGAACCCCGGATCGGTGGCGGCCAGCGCGTGTGCGGCGATCCCGCGCAACTGCGACGACGACGTCTCCCGGTAGAGATGCCTGAGCACCGGCGCCGCGCGGCAAGCGGCGAGCCGCCCCGCGCCTTCGACCAGCGCGTCGAGCCCGTCGGCGTCGGCCCCGCCGGCCTGTACGGCCCGCCGGAGCGCGGCCAGCACGAGGTCGGCGTCGCGCGGCCCGCCGTGTCTGGCCAGAATCCGGGCGGCGGCGTACCCGAGCGGGTCGGTGCGCTCCGCCCACTGGCGCGCGTGCGCGGTCGCGTCGTCGTCGGCACGCCGCTCGAACGACTCGACGGCGGCCCGTACCACCCGCTCGTCCGCGGCGGCCGCGGCGGCCTCCAGGAGGGCGAACGCCTCGGGGTCGCGGCGGTCGACGAGGTGGCGCAGCGCGGCCGCGCGGGCGGCCGACGGGCCGTGCAGGGCCGCGTCCAGCAGCGCGGGGCGGTCCTCGGGCCCGGCCACCGAGGCGAGGCAGCGGGCGGCGGGCTGGTCGCGGTCGAGCACGGGATACTGCGCGAGCCCCTGCTCGGCCCACTCCAGTACGGCCGCGACGCTCCACCCGGGGGTGGGTCCGGCGGACCGCATCTGCCGCTGCCAGCGGTCGAAGGACACCTGCTCGGTGGCCTTGCGGACCCGGGCGGCGGTGCCGGGCCGGGCGGCGTCCTCGGCCCACAGCTGCCAGGGCCGCGGTTCGTACGCCTCGCGGACGGCCCGCGCCAGCTCCGCGTCGCCCTCCTCGGTCTCCGGGAACCGGGCGACCACGGCGGGGCCGAGCGCGCGCAGGCCGGCTTCGTCGTCGCGCACGGCGAGCTCGTCCAGCGCCCAGGACCAGGAGCCGCCGGCCGCGGCGTAGCGGCGCAGCAGCCGCAGGGCGTCGCGGCGGCCGTACCCCGCCAGGTGCCCGAGCACGGACAGCGCCAGCCCGCAGCGGTGCTCGTCGGGGACGAGCAGGTCGTCGGGATGGAAGAGGTGCTGTTCGACCCCGTCGAGCGGGCCCTCGAGGTCGGAGTAGAGGCGGGCGTAGTACAGCGAGCGCGACTCGACCCGCCAGTCCAGGCGGGGGTCGCGCAGCACGCAGTGCTCCAGGGCGGCGAGGGCCTCCGCCCGCTCGGTCGCCAGGGCATGGAGGGGCCCGTCCCCGCGTCCTCGCTGGAGGAGGCCGAGAAGGGTGCCACTGGGCGCTATGTCTGGGTCGAACATGAGGTCAGCATCCGGTGCGGGGGGTCTCATGGCAACGGGATTTCCGTGGCCAGGCGTGTAACGCCGTCCGGCATCCTTACCGGCCACCGGGCTTTTATGCCTGGCGATCGAGTGGACTCCCATGGGGACGGGCGCCGGAAGCCTACCGACTCGCCCCCGCCGCTGTCGCTCCGCCCACCGCCGCCCCACCCTCCAGGCCGCGTCCGCAGTGCCGCGTCCGCCCGCTGTCCTCGACCGATGTCAGCGGTTCGTCGAGCGGCGTACGACGGCCATGACCTCTTCCTCGGGAACCGAGGCCCGCGACACGTCGCCGCGCCACAGCGGCGCGCCGTCGCGATCCGGAGCCGGCCACACCGCCAGCAGCCGCCGCCGGTCCTTGTCCGTGCCGTGTATCCGGTGGTCCCGGACCTCGGACCAGGGGGATGCGCCGCTCCCCGCTGCTCCCCGCGCCACCTCGGCGCCCGGATGCCCGCGGCGGAGAGCTCCGCCGGCCGGCCGAGCCACCGGCCGATCGCCGGCAGCACGCACGAGATCCCGACCACGGCCAGGCCCAGCGCGAGCAGGGTGCGGGTGAGCGGTTCGGTGAATCCGCCGTCGGCCTCGGGCAGGCTCGCTCCACCGGCCAGGGCGATCGCCACCCCGAAACCGCAGGCAAGGAGGAGTCATCGGGACAGCGGGCGGGCGAGCCCGCCGGAATATCCCAGCCGGACGGAACCGTCGTCCGGAGCTTCGTCGCCGTCCATGTCCGTGGACTCCCCGCCTCGGCCCCGTGCGGCACGGCCAGGATGCCCCTGGTAAGCGCTGAGGTGGCTTCGGTCCCGGATGCCCTCCGGCCTCGGTCAAGACCCTGGCGGCCGGGGAGACGGCCTCGGCCAGCCGCCCTGGGGCGTACCGGCGCACCGGCCCGAAAGGTTCGGAAGGTTCGGAAGGTTCGGAAGGTTCGGAAGACAGCTTCTCACGGGGCGTTCCCCTTCGGGAAAGATCCACGTGGCCCTGACAACTCCCGGTCCGGCGACAACCACGGTATGAGAGTCGCCATCGTCACCGAGTCCTTCCCCCCGGACGTCAACGGAGTGGCCCACTGCGCCCTGCGCACGGCCGAGCACCTCGTCAGGCGCGGCCACGCCCCTCTGGTCGTCGCCCCCGCCGGCCCGCTCCTTCCCGAGCCCGGCCAGGACCCCTGTCCCGTCGTACGGGTGCCGTCGCTGCCGCTGCCCGGCTACCCGCAGGTGCGCGTCGCGCTGCCCGGCCGGCGTACCGCGGCCGCCGTGGCCGCGCACCGGGCCGACCTGGTCCACCTCGCCAGCCCCTTCGTCCTCGGCGTGCGCGGGATGGCCGCCGCCACCCGGCTCGGCGTGCCCGCGGTCGCCGTCTACCAGACCGACCTGGCCGGGTACGCCAAGACGTACTTGAGCACCGGCGAGGCCGCGGCGTGGCGCCGTATCCGTGCGGTGCACACCGCCGCCGCCCGCACCCTGGCCCCCTCCAGCGCCGCGGTGGACGCGCTCGTCCGGCAGGGCGTGCCGCGCGTGCACCTGTGGGCCCGGGGCGTGGACTCCCGGCGCTTCCACCCGGACCACCGCGACGACGCGCTGCGCCGCGAACTCGCCCCGCACGGCGAGCTGATCGTCGGATACGTCGGCCGGCTCGCCCCCGAGAAGCACGTCGACCTGCTCGCCGGGACCTGCGCGCTGCCCGGTGTGCGGGTGGTCGTCGTCGGCGACGGGCCGAGCGCCGCGGGACTGCGCGCCGCCCTGCCCGGCGCGGTCTTCCTCGGCCGCAGGACCGGCGACGAACTGGCCCGCCTCTACGCCTCCTTCGACGTCTTCTGCCACACCGGACCCTTCGAGACGTTCTGCCAGACCGTCCAGGAGGCGATGGCCAGCGGCCTGCCCGCGGTCGCCCCCGCCGGCGGCGGCCCGCTCGACCTGGTCGACCACGGCGTGACCGGCCTGCTGGTGCCGCCCCTCGACGGCGCCGCCACCGCCGACGCCGTACGGCGGCTCCAGGCCGACCCCGCGTGCCGTGCCCGCTTCGGCGCGCAGGCCCGCCGCGCCGTCGCCGCCCGTACCTGGGAGGCGGTCGGCGACCAACTCCTCGACCACTACGCCGATGTCCTCACCCGGCACGAGGCGGCGGCGGCATGAGCGGCCACGACCAGGCCGACGCGAGCGCATACGGCGTGACCGGCGTGACCGGCGTGAACGGCCTGAACGGTACGAGCGCGTACGGCGTGACCGGTGCGGGCGGTGTGCGCGGCACGCGCGGGAACGGCCCGGGCCGTACGGGCCCGCTGCGGATCGTGCGGGTGGCGAACTTCGTGACCCCCGTCTCCGGCGGCCTGCGCACCGCGCTGCGGCACCTCGGCGAGGGCTACGCGGCGGCCGGCCACGAACCCGTGCTGGTCGTGCCCGGCGCCGAGCGGTCCGACGAACTCACCCCGCAGGGGCGGGTGATCACGGTGCCCGGCCCCGAGATCCCCGGCACCGGCGGCTACCGGGTGCTGGCCCGCCGCGCCCCGGTCGAGGCGCTGCTCGCGCGGCTGGCCCCCGACCGGCTGGAGGTCTCCGACCGCACCACGCTGCGCTGGACGGGGGAGTGGGCCAGGCGGCACCGGGTGCCGGCCGTGATGGTCTCGCACGAGAGCGCCGACGGCGTGCTCGGCACCTGGGGCGTGCCCGGCCCGCTCGCCCGCAGGTTCGGCGACGCCCTCAACCGCCGGTCCGCGCACGCCTACACGCGCATCGTGTGCACCACCGCGTGGGCGGCGGCGGAGTTCGAGCGGATCGGCGCCCGCAACGTCGTACGCGCCCCGCTCGGCGTGGACCTCGCCGCATGGCACCCCAGGCACCGCGACCCGCGGGTGCGGGCCCGGTACGCGCGGGACGGCGAGGTGCTGCTCGTGCTGTGCTCGCGGCTGTCCCCGGAGAAGCGGCCGGACGACGCCCTCGACGCGCTGGCCCACCTGCGCGGCCGGGGCGTGGCCGCGGCACTCGTGGTGGCCGGGGACGGGCCGCTGCGGGCCCGGCTGACCGAACGGGTGCGGGCGGCGCGGCTGCCGGTGACCTTCCTCGGCCATGTGGCGCGGCGCTCCGACCTCGCGGCGCTGCTGGCCACGGCGGACGTGGCGCTGGCGCCCGGGCCGGTCGAGACGTTCGGGCTCGCCGCGCTGGAGGCGCTGGCCTGCGGCACCCCCGTGGTGGCCAGCGCCCGCTCCGCGCTGCCTGCGCTCATCGGGCCGGCGGGCGCCGCGGCCACCACCCCGGCGCAGTACGCGGATGCCGTCCGGCGGCTGCTGGCCGTGCCCGCTCGGACCCGCCGCGCGACTGCCCGCGCCCGCGCCGAGCTCCACCCGTGGCCGGCGGCCGTCGCCGCGTTCCTCGCCGCCCACGACGCGCCCGTCCCGCACCCGGCCGGCACCGGATCGGACGCCTGGACATGAGCACCGACCTGCCCATGTCGCGGCCCGGAGCGGCCACTTCGGGAGCGGCTGCTTCGGAAGCGGAGGCTTCCGGAGCGGGGACTTCCGGGGGCGCCCGGGGATACGCGCGCGGTACGGCGGCGCGCCAGGAGCCGGCCCTGCGGTTCGCGGTGCTCGGGGACTCGCTGAGCGAAGGGGTCGGCGACCCCATGCCCGGGGGCGGCTGGCGCGGCTGGGGCGCGTTGCTCGCCGAGGGCATCGGCGCCGGGCCGGGCGTCGTCGCCGTGGTCAACGCGGCCCGCAGCGGCGCCTGTTCGGGGGACGTGGCCGGGCGGCAGCTCGCGGTGGCCCTGGCGTGCCGGCCGCGCCTGGCGTCCGTGGTCGTCGGCGGCAACGACACGCTGCGCGGCGGATTCGCGATCGACCGGGTCACGGCCGACCTGCACACCGCGATCGGAGAGCTGCGCGCGGCCGGCGCCGACGTGCTCACCGCGTGCCTGCCCGACCCCGGCAGCGTGCTCGGCCTGCCCTGGCCCTTGGCCCGCCCGCTGGCCCGCCGTATGACGGCGCTCAACACCGCCGTGCACGCCCTGTCCGCGCACCACGGCGCCCTCCACCTGCACGCCGCGCACCGGCCCTGGTCCACCGCGCCCGGCACCCTCAGCGCGGACCGGCTGCACCCCAGCGAGAAGGGGCACCGGCTGCTCGCCCGCGACTTCCACGCGATCCTCGCCGCCCGAGGGCTCGCCGCCGGTCCGCCGCCACGGCTCGACCCCGACCGCCCTCCGCCCGGGCGGCGCGCCTCCACCTGGTGGATGGCCACGCGCGGCACCCGCTGGGTCGCCGACCGCAGCCGTGACCTCCTGCCCGACCTGCTACGGCTCGCCGCCGAGGAGTACCGCCACGAAGTCCGCGGCACGGTGCCCCTCCTGGACCTCGCGGCCCGCCGCGCCACCGAACACGCCCTCGGCGCGGTGCTGCCCTCCTCCCTTACGGCAGGGCGCCCTTGAGCGGGGGTGGCGCTCCCGGCAGGCTGCGGGGCATCCGTTCTTCGAAGCCGTCCTGTTCGACCGGTCGGTACGCTCGTCGTTCCCAAGTGGGGTCCCGCCGAGGGACGTTCGCGGGGCGCCGGATGGATCGAGCACGCGTTGCGGCAGCTCCGGCGCGACACGTCGGAGCCGCGGGTGCGGCGGGTCGGTCAGGCGCTGAGCGCGGCGGGCCGGCGCGCGGACGTGGAGCGGGGCTGGTTCCGCGCCGACGCGTCGGCCGCGTCCCACCGCCGGCGCTACGACCGCCGGGTGGACGCCGCCGGCGCCTTCCCCCTCGCGGTCTGGTGCGAGGCCCTCGATATCAGCCTGACCGGGCACACGCCCGCGGCAAGCTCCTCCCGCTGCCCGCCGAAAGCGGCGACGAATGACCCGGAAGAGCCGCCTGCGGGGCGCGCGGGTGTTCAGCGGCGCCGTGCGGGGGTGAAACGGACGGGGGTTCCTGGGCGGGCCTGGGCGGCGGCGGGGAGGGCCGCGGCCGGGACGACACCGATGACCGGGTAGCCCCCGGTGGTGGGGTGGTCGGCGAGGAAGACGACGGGCCGTCCGTCGGGAGGGACCTGGACGGCGCCCAAAACCATTCCCTCGCTGGGAAGTTCGGCATCCCTGACCCGTTCCAGGGGCGGCCCGAGGGTGCGCAGGCCGATCCGGTTGGACGCGGGGGAGACCTCGTAGCGGCCGCGGGCGAGCACCCGCGGCGCGTCGGGCGTGAACCAGTCGTCGCGGGGGCCGGGCAGCAGCGGAAGCACCAGTTCGGCGCCGAGCCCGCCGTACGGCAGCACGTCGCACGCACCGGTCAGGCCCGACGGGCGTGCTCCGAGGGGGAGTTCGGCGCCGTCGGCGAGCGGCGCGGGGCCGAGCCCCGACAGCAGGTCGGTCGCGCGGCTGCCCAGCACCTCGGGCACGTCCACGCCCCCCGCGAACGCCAGGTAGGCGCGTACGCCCCGGGTGGCCGCCCCCACGTCGAGAACCGCCCCCGCGGGCACCCGTACCGGCGCGCCCCAGGCCACCGGGCGGCCGTCCACCCGGACCGGGCAGGCCGCGCCCGTCACCGCCGCGAGCATCGGACGCGAGGCGCGCACCGCGCAGCCGTTCAGCGTCGTCTCCAGGCCGGCCGCGCCCGCGGGGTTGCCGACCAGGCGGTTCGCCAGCAGGTGCGCCGGCCGGTCGAGGGCGCCGGAAGCGGGCACGCCGAGGTGCGCGTACCCGGGCCGGCCGAGGTCCTGCACCGTGGTGAGGGCGCCGGCGCGGACGACGGTCAGCGCGGTCGGGCTCGCGGCGGCGGTCATCGCGCGGCCGTGAAGCGTACGCCGGTGCCGGGCGCGAGCAGGGCCGCCGGCTCGCGCGCCGGGTCCCACAGCTCCGCGTCCGTCGTGCCGATGATCTGCCAACCGCCCGGCGACGCCCGCGGATAGACCCCCGCGTACGGCCCGGCGAGGCCGACCGACCCCGGGGGAACGGCCGTTCGCGGGGTGGCCCGGCGCGGCACCGCCAACTCCGGCGGCAGACCGGTCAGATAGCCGAACCCGGGGGCGAACCCGCAGAACGCCACCCGGAAGGCGGTGCCCGTGACGGTCGCCACGACCTCCTCCCGCGACATGCCCCACATACCCGCGACCTCCGCCAGATCCGGCCCGTCGAACCGTACGGACAGCTCCACCGCACCCGCCGCGGCGGTCGCCGGCGGCGGCACCTCCCAGCGCACCACGTCCGCCGCGAACGCCCGCGGGTCGGCCAGCCCGGCGACCAGCACCGTACGGGCCGCCGGCACCACTTCCGTCACCGCGCCCAACTCGCCTGCCGCGCGCCGCCGTTCCACCTCCGCGTGCAGGGCCTGCGCCTGCTCGCCGTTCTCCACCTCGACCAGCACCGCGGACTCCCCGGCCGGCAGGGCCCGCGCCCTCATCCGTACGGGCCCGCCCGTATCCGAGCCCGAACCCGAGCCCGTATCCGTATGCGCGCCCGCGCCCGTACTCCCGCTCATGCGAACGCCTCCACCCGCAGCCCCGCGTCCTCCAGCGCGCCGCGCACCCGCACCGCCAGCCGGGCCGCGCCGGGGGTGTCGCCGTGCACGCACAGGGACCGCGCCGCGACCGCGACCGCCTCCCCGGTCAGCGCCGCCACCCGGCCGTCGCGGGCCAGCCCGACCGAGCGGGCCACCACGGCGTCCGCGTCCTCCACCACCGCGCCCGGCTCGCGCCGCGACACCAGGGTGCCGGCCGCGGTGTACGCGCGGTCCGCGAACGCCTCGGGCACCGCCGCCAGCCCGGCCCGCTCCGCCGCCGCCAGCAGCCGGGAACCCGGCAGCCCCAGCACCGGCAGCGCCCCCGCCAGCCGTACGCCCGCCACCACCGCTTCGGCCTGCTCCGCGTCGTGCACCGCCCGGTTGTACAGCGCGCCGTGCGGCTTCACATACGCCACCACCGCGCCCGCCGCCCGCGCGAACACCTCCAACGCGCCGATCTGATAGGCCACTTCCGCCGCCAGCTCGTCCGCCGGCACGTCCATCGTGCGCCGCCCGAAGCCCGCCAGGTCGCGGTAGGAGACCTGCGCGCCGATCCGCACCCCGCGCTCGGCGGCCAGATCGCACACCCGCCGCATCGTCGCCGGGTCGCCCGCGTGGAAGCCGCACGCCACGTTGGCGCTCGTCACGACCGCCAGCAGTGCCTCGTCGTCGGTCAGCCGCCAGCGGCCGAAGCCCTCGCCGAGGTCGGCGTTGAGGTCGATCGCCGCTCGCGCCACCGCGTCCTGCGCCATGATGATCCGCCCGGGTCCGTCGCCTCGCATCGGCCCGCCGATGCCCGTGGCACGATCATGGCAGCTCCCCGCCGCTTCCACCCGGCACCGCCCACCCCGTACGCATCCGTGCCGTTTCGTGCGTTGTCGGTGGCACCGCCTAATGTTGGGGCGTGACCACGACCGTCCCGCACCTTCCGCCGCAGCAGTCGCGGCAGCCGCCGCCGCAGCCGCTGCCGGGTGCGCCGCGCCCCGCGCCGGGCCCGGCGGCCGACGAAGGGCTGGCCCGCCGGCTGCGCGCGCTCGCCTGCACCGCGCCGCTGCACGACCTCGACACCCGCAAGGCGAACCTCGCCGGCGCGTACTCGGTCTACGCGATGGCCGAGGTGGCGCTGGCCGCGATCGACCTGGTCACCCTCAACATGGACTTCGACACCGGCGCGGACCACGACCAGATAGTGGCCAGACTGCTGCCCCGCGTCGCCGCCCAGGCCCCCACCCGCACCCTCGCCGAACACGAGCGGGTGGCCCGCTGGGTGCTGGAGAACCTCATCAACGTCGGCAGTGCCGACCGCGGATTCCGCGCCGTCTACGGCACGTTCGGCGCGGACGGCGCGTACATCCGGCGGGACTACGACTTCAAGCTGATCGAGGAGGTCGCCGGCCCCGGCGGCAGCGTGTACCTGCGCACCACCGACGAGGCGGTCAACGTCCTGGTCGGCGCCCTCGACACCGACGTCACCAGCGCCCAGATCGCCGCCGAGGTCAAGCTGGAGGTGCTGATCAGCCGCGGCCGCCTCGCCGACGCCCAACTCGCCGCCGAGCAGGCCCGCTACCGCACGGTGCAGTACGCGGAAACCCTCCGCCGCACCCTGGAGGCCACCCGGCGCAACGTCCGCGCGGTCGACTGGCTGCGCCAGGTGCCCGACATGATCGCCGAGGCCCTCGACCACGTCGCCGACCGCTACCGCCACGAGAACGCGATCCTCACCAACATCCGCAAGGCGCGCGACGAAGCGGAGGAGCCCGAGCACAAGCGGCGCGCCGCCGAACTGGTGGACATCGTCAAGGACTGCATCCGCCGCCACACCCAACTCCAATCCCGGCTGCTGGAGGCCGGGCCGCTCTTCCGCGCCGAGCAGGACCGGCAGGCGTTCGCCGCGCCGCCCGCCCGCGCCGGACTCGACCTGTACGGCCAGCTCGTCGCGCCCCTGCTGCCGCTGCCCGTCGAGCAGGCGTCCCGCGTCACCGACGCGTTCTTCGCCCGCGGCACCGGCCTGCGCACCCCCGGCGCCGTCCGCGTCACCGACCTGGTCGACCTCCTGCTCACCCCGCCGGTCGAACGCGACCACCTGGGCGCGGAGATGCCCGAGCCCGACCTGGTCGCCACCCCCGACGACTCCCGGTTCAGCGACGAGCAACTGGAGTCCGCGCTCGCCCTCCTCGACCTGCCGCACGACGCCCCGCGCCGGCTGTCGGGGCTGCTCGCCGAGGCCCGCCGCCAGGACCCCGACCTGCCCTACCTGGTCGCGCTCCTCGCCATCCACGCCGCGTCCCCGCCGGTCGGCACCGCGCACCGGCAGGGCGAGCCCCACCTGCTCTTCGCCGTGGACGACGGCACCGTGCTCGACGACCCGGAGTTCGGCGGCGCGGACCTCATCCTGGGGACCGCTCTGCTGGCGGGAGGTGCCGACCGTGAGGGGTGAACGCCGGGTCGGTCCGACGGGCGGCGACCCCCGCGTCCGCGGCCTGGCGGATGGCCCCGGCCCCGGTTTCCGCAACGGCCCCGGTTTCCGCAACGGCCCCGGCCCCGGCTTCGGCTCCGGGCGCCCGACCGGCCCCGCCCACCCGCACCCAGCCCACCCCCAGCACCCAGAGGAACGCACGACGTGATCACGGATCGGCAGGACGACACACGGGAATCCGGCGAGGCGGCCACCCCGTCCCCCATCGTGCCCGGCGATGTCGCGGACGCCGCCCGCCTGGTCGGGTTCGGGTTGCAGCCCAAGCTGGTCCCGGCCCGCGACGCGGAGTACGCGGAACTGATCCGCCGCCACCGCGAGGACCCGGCGTTCGCCCGGCTCGCCGACGCCGTGGCGGCCGGGCTCGGCCTGATCGTGCTGGAGGTGTCGCCCCGGGCGGGCATGGCCGTCGCCGCGGGCGAGGACTCGGTGTTCGCGGTCCGGATGGGCGACTACGCCCGCCGCGCCGCGTCCGACTCCGGCGACCGCTTCCTGCACGGCCTCGCCCACCTCGCCGCGGCCGCCCTCGCCTTCCCCCGCCCCGAGGACCTGGCCGACGACGGCTACATCGGCCGGATCACCGTGCACGGCGTGGACGCCTTCGTCCGGCAGGCGTGCCGCCGGCTGGAGGAGCGCGCCGACGAGAGCGGCGAGAACACCGACCCGGCCAGCGACGCGCCCGGCCTGGAGGCGGCCTGGCGGGTCTACACCCGGCGCAGCGCCACCGGCGCGACCAAGGACGCCCGCCGGCTGGCGAGTTCGACCACCGGCATCATCGGCAAGGCCGTCGCGTTCCTGGTCGACTCCGGCTTCCTGCAGCGCACCGGCGACGAGTCGGGCGGCACCTACCGCACCACCGCCCGCTACCAGCTCCAGGTCCGCGACATGGCGGGCAGCGCCGCCATGGCCGAACTCCTCGACCTCGGTGTCGTACCGGTGGGCGACGGCACCGCCACCCTCGTACCCGCCGCGGCCGACGGCGAGGCCGCGGACCTCGCCGCCGACGCCGGCCTGCCCTTCCACGCCGGCAGCTGACCCGTGCCCCGGCCGGCCCCCGCCGCCGCGCCACCTGAACCCCCGATCCGTAGCCCTGACCCGTACTCCGACTCGTAGCCCTGACCTCGTAGCCCCGACCGGCATGCACCCGCCGAACCCCCCGACCCGTTCCCCGAACCCACGAACCACCCCCGACTCACCCCCGACCCGCATCCACCCGCCGAAGCCCCGAGGACGAAAGCCCCCCGCATGTACGAGCTCTCCCGACTGCGCCTCTACTCGATCGGGCCGGCCGGCGCGCGCTACGCCGACACCGTTCTCGACCTGCGCGGCGTCGGCGAGCCCGTGCCGCAGCCCGCACCCGCGCAGGGCGACTTCTTCGCCGACGAGCCGACCGGGCCGCCGCGCCGCCCCGCGCCGGCCGGCGTGCTCTTCCTGGAGAACGGCGGCGGCAAGTCCGTCCTGCTCAAGCTGATCTTCTCGGTGATGCTGCCCGGCCACCGCAACACCCTCGGCGGCGCCAGCTCCGGGGTGCTGCGCAAGTTCCTGCTCGCCGAGGACTGCGGCCACGTCGCCCTGGAGTGGCAGCACACCCTCACCGGCGAACTCGTCGTGGTCGGCAAGGTCAGCGAGTGGCGCGGCCGGCAGGTCTCCTCCGACCCGCGCCGGTTCGCCGAGGCGTGGTACTCCTTCCGCCCCGGCCCCGGCCTGGGCCTGGACTCGCTGCCGGTCGCCGAGTCGACGACGGTACGGCCCCCGGTCGAGGGCGCGTCCGGCGCGCGTGGCCGCCGCCGCACCATGAAGGGCTTCCGCGACGCCCTCACCGAGGCCGGCAAGGCGTACCCGCACCTGGAGGTGGTCTGGGAGGAGATCCACGACCGGTGGAACGAACACCTCGGTGACCTCGGCCTGGACCCCGAACTCTTCCGCTACCAGCGCGAGATGAACGCCGACGAGGGCGAGGCCGCCGGCCTGTTCGCGGTCAAGAAGGACTCCGACTTCACCGACCTGCTGCTGCGCGCGGTCACCGACACCCGCGACACCGACGGCCTCGCCGACCTCGTGCACGGCTTCGCCGGGAAGCTCGGCCGCCGGTCGGAACTCACCGCCGAGCGCGACTTCACCGCCGGCTCGCTCGACCTGCTGGACCGGATCGTCGAGGCCGCGGCCGTACGCGACCAGGCCCGCGGTGTGCACGCCCAGTCCGAGCGTCGCACCCGCGCGCTCACCCGGCGGCTGGCCGCCCGCGCCCGCCAGGAACGCGACCGGGCCGCCGACCTCGCCCACGACATGGCCGACGCCGCGCACACCGTCACCGACACCGAGCAGGCCCGGGCCGGCAGCGCCCGGATCGCCGCCGAACTCGCCTACCGGCACGCCTCGCTGGCGCTGGCTGGCGCCGAGAAGGGCGCCGCCGCGCTGCGCCGCGAGCTCACCGACGCCCGTACCCTGCACTCCGCCTGGCAGACCGCGGAGACGGTGCTGCGGCACCGTGCCGCCGGCGACCGGCTGGCCAGGGTCACCGAGGCGATCCGCGCCGCCGAGCGCGACGCGGCGCCCGCGCTCGCCGCCCGTACGCAGGCCGCCGCCGAACTCGTGCGCGCCTTGCAGGGTGCCGCGGTGCGGGCCGAGCGCCAGGCCGACGACGAGGAGGAGCGCTCCGCCACGCTACAGACCCTCGCCGAGGGCGCCCACCGCGACGCGACCGCGGCCGCCACCGAGGCGCAGCGCGCCCGCAGCGAGAGCGGGCACCTCGGGCAGCGGCTCGCCGAGGTCGAGCAGGAGACCGCTGAGGCGGTGCGGGCCGGGTGGCTCGACGACACCGCGCCCGACGCCGATCCGGCCCGCGCCGCGCTCGCCGCCGCCGACGCCGAGCGCACCGCCGAGAAGCTGGCCCGCGCGGCCGCCGACACCGCCACCGCCGCCACCTCCCGCGCCCGCGAGGCCGCCGCCGCCGAGGCCCGCGCCGAACTCGCCGCGGCCCGCGCCACCGACGCGCTCACCGCGGCCACCACCGCCCACCGCGCCGCCCTCGACGCCACCACGGCACTCACCACCGACCCCCGCGCGGTCGCCCTGCTGAGCCTTGGCGACCCGGGCGCCGGGGCGGCCAACGCGTCACCCACCGGGGCACCCACCGCGTCAGCCATCGCGCCGGAGCCCGCGGGCGCCGACACGTCCGGCACGTCCGGCACCGCCCGCACCAGCGGCCCGGTCGGCAGCGCGGCAGCCGGGGAAACCAGAGGAGCCGGCGGCGCCAGCGGAGCCGTCCACCACGAAGGACCGCTGACCGCCGCGGAGTTGGACCGCTTCGCCGAACCGCTGCGGGAGATGCTGGAGGACGGCGTCGCGGCGGCCGAACGCCAGATGTTCGAGCTGCGCACGGCCGCCGCCGACGACACCCGTATCCTCGGCGCGCTCGGCGACGGCGGGCTGCTGCCGCCCGGCCCCGACGTCCTGGCCACCGTGGAGTACCTCGCGGAGCACGGCGTCCCCGCGCTGCCCGGCTGGCGGTATCTCGCCCAGGCCGTCGCCCCGGCCGACCACGCCGCCGTGATGGCGGCCCGCCCGGAACTGGTCGACGGGGTCGTGGTGACCGACCCGGACTCGTACGCGCGGGCCAGGGAAGCCCTGGCCCAGGCGGCGCTGCTGCCGCGGTCGACCGTCGCCGTGGGCACCGCCGCCGCGCTGCTGGCCCCGCCGCCCGCCGCCGACCACGCCCCCGACGTGTTCCTGGTCCCGCCGAACCCGGCGATGCACGACGAGATGGCCGCCGACGGCGAGCGCCGCGAGCTGCGCGGACGCGCCACCGCCCGCGAGGAGGAGATCCGTACCCTCGCCGCCCGGCTGGCGCACGACCGTACGCTCGCCGCGCGCCTCGCGTCCTGGCGGGCGTCCTGCCCGCCCGGGCGCCTGGCGGAACTCGGCGCGGAGGTCGCCGCCGCCCAGGACACCGCGGAGGAAGCCCGCGCCGAGCTGTCGGCCGCGCGGGCGGAGCGGGCCGAGGCCGACGCGGCCGCCGCCGAGGCCGGCGCGGACCACGACGCCCGCCGGGCCGCCGCCGAGCAGGCCCGCCGCCGTGCCGACAAGCTCGCCGGGCTCGCCCACCGGCTGCGCGAGCGCGCCAACTGGCAGCGCCGGGCCCGCGAACTGGCCGCCGACGCCGCCGAGGCCGAGGCCCGCGCGGAGACCTGCCTGGACCGGGCCCGGGCCGCGGACGAGGATCGCAGGGCCGCCCAGCGCGCCTCCGACGACGCCCGCCGCACCGCACGGGTGCTGCGCGCCGAGCGCGCGGAGATCGCCGGTGCCCCCGAGGACGCCCCCGAGCCCGACGCCGACGAGCCGTCCGCCTCCTCGCTGCCCGCCCTGCGCGAGGCGTACCGCGCGGCCTCGCAGGTCTACGAACAGGTCGGCGTCGGCGCCGACCTGCGCGCCGAACAGGCCCGCGCGGAGAGCACCGAGAACTCCGCGCTCGCCGAACTCGAACGCCTCAGCAACAAGGTCCGCAGCCGCGCCGCCCAGCTCCTCGAAGGCCCCGACGGCTCCGACGGGCCGTCCCGGCAGGCCGCCGCCGGCCGCGCGGAACAGCTCGTGCAGACCCTGGAGTCACGCCAGTCCACCGCCAGCGAGCAACTCGGCCGGCTGCGCGCCGAGGCCGAACGCCTCGCCCCGGCCGACGGCGACGCCCACGCGGCGCTGCCCGACGCCCTCACCCCGCGCGACGCCGAGCACGCCCAGCAGCTGCTGCGCGCCGCCAACGCCGAACTCGCCACACACACCGAGGAGGTGGAGCAGGCCAGGACCGCGCACGCGGACATCGTCCGATCCCACCGCGCCGCCGAGGACGCGGCGAGCGGCTTCGACGAGACCGCCGCCCTCCTGCGCGACCTGCTGCGCGACGGCCCGCAGACCGCGGCCGAGGAGGACGAACCGGAGCCGTACCCCGGCAGCCTGGAGGAGGCCCGGCACGCCGCGGCCGAGGCCCGGCGGGGCCTGCGCGGCTGCGCCGCCGACCTGTCCACCGCCGACACCCAACTGCGCGACGCCTCCGACGTGTTGGTCCGGCACGCCAACGCGGTCCGCTACGAGCAGGTCCGCACCCCCGCCCGGCAGCAGATCCGCGAGCTGCCCGCGTCGTCGCTGCCCGAGCACGCCGCCGCCTGGGCCGCGGCGTTCGCCCCCCGGCTGCGCGTACTGACCGACGAACTGGGCCAGTTGGAGCGCAACCGGGACAGCATCGTGGACCGGCTGCGCGGCCTGGTCGAGTCCTCGCTCGCCACGCTCCGCTCCGCGCAGCGCCTGTCCCGGCTGCCGGAGGGGCTCGGCGAGTGGTCCGGGCAGGAGTTCCTGCGCATCCGCTTCGAGGACCCCGACCACGCCGTGCTCACCGACCGGCTCGGCGAGGTCATCGACGAGGCCACCCGCGCCGCCGTCCGGAAGAACTCCGACCTGCGGCGCGACGGCATGACCCTGCTGCTGCGCGGGGTCGCCGCGGCCCTGGAGCCGCGCGGGGTCGCCGTGGAGATCCTCAAGCCCGACGCGGTGCTGCGCGCCGAGCGGGTGCCGGTCGGGCAGATGGGCGACGTGTTCTCCGGCGGCCAACTCCTCACCGCCGCCATCGCGTTGTACTGCACGATGGCCGCGCTGCGCAGCAACGACCGCGGCCGGGACCGCCAGCGGCACGCCGGCACCCTCTTCCTGGACAACCCCATCGGCCGCGCCAACGCCACCTACCTGCTGGAGCTCCAGCGGGCCGTCGCCGACGCGCTCGGCGTCCAACTGCTCTACACCACCGGCCTGTTCGACACGACCGCGCTCGCCGAGTTCCCGCTGGTGGTGCGGCTGCGCAATGACGCGGACCTGCGGGCGGGCCTGAAGTACATCAGCGTCGAGGAACATCTGCGGCCCGGGCTGCCGGTGCCCGACCCGCGCGGCGAGCAGGTGCACGGCGAGATCACCGCCACCCGCATGTTCCGCCGCCCCGCAGAGGCTCAAACCCCGTAGCCGATGCTCGAACCCCGTAGGCGTTCAGGCTCCATGCGCTCCCGGCAGGTGGCTCCGCCGCGGTCCGCCGCGTATGTGCGTCCGATGGCCCGCACCGCGTCGCGCGGCGGCCCGCGCCGCCCGGCGTTCGTGGCGGCGCTCCCTGCGCAGGGCCCGCGCCGCGCTGCTCGGGCTGGACACCACTCCGTTGCGCTGGTTCCACACCTGGCGGGTGACCCAGACATCGAGCACCGCCCAGCTCGCGACGACACTGGTGAGCACCGAGGCCAGCGTCATCGGAGCGCTCAGCCAGGAGTCGCCGACGGCCAGCAGCACGGTCGTCACCGCCTCCGTGAGCGCGACCGCGGAGATCAGCACCGCACGCACCGCCGCCGCCCGAACCGGATCGGGCATACGCGGGGTCGGTACGGACTGGTCCTCCCACATTGATCGGGGTTCGAACTCCATAAGGGGTCCCTGCCCCGAAACGTCCGTGCGCATTCCGCCCGATCCCGCACCGGAACAGGTGGCACTTTCCGGCCAGACCCGGTCAACCCTCCGGACGGACTTTCGAGTTACCACAGTGACAGTAGTAGGCTCACGCCGTTTGCACGCCACAGACCGATCCCCGTTTCGGGGTGAGACGTTGGGGAGGCCATGCGCTTTCGCGGTACGACGATCCGCCGGAAGATCGTGGCGCTGCTGCTGATCCCGCTGGTGTCCCTCACCGCCATCTGGGTCTTTGCCGCAACGATCACGAGCCGAGCGGTGTTCGGACGGCCCGATCCCGAGCGAATAGCGAACAACGTGCTCTATCCCTTGCAGGACGTGCTGGGCAGTCTCCAGCAGGAGCGCAAGGCCGCACTGTTGTACGTCGCCAACACCCGGGACTCCCAGGCGCGGATCGCCTTCGAGAAGCAGGGCCAGGTGACGGATTCGGCCATTGCGAAGCTGCGGGGCAACATCACCGACGGCCACATGCGCAAAGACCTCAACGCTTCGGCACGCGAGCACCTCGACGACTTCTTCACCGGAGTCGGTGATCTGGCGCAACTGCGCCGGCGAGTGGACGACCAGCACATCTCCCGCGAGGACACGTACGCCGGTTACAACACCTTCCAGGGACCGGCTTTCGCGTTCTGCGACAGCCTCTATCTGGTCGACAACACCAGTGTCGAGCCGCAACGCACCGCGGGGATCGGAGTGATCCGGGCCGAGGAGCAGATCACCCGCGAGGACGCCCTGATGGGCGCCGCGATCAGCACCGGCCATATGACCCGCCAGGAACTCACCGCCTTCACCTCCGCCGTCGCCGTGGAACGCGGCTACTACGCCGACAACACCCCCGGGTTGGCAAAGGCGGACCGTGCGCGGTTCGACGCGTTCTGGCGGAGCGAGCCCGGAAAGCAGTTGCGCGCCGCCCAGGACGCGATCTCGGCCGCCACCCCGGCCGACGCGCCGATCGTCGCCGCACACCAGTCCTGGCCGACGGTGGCCGGCACCGCGGTGACCGGCGTCAACAAGCTGGACCAGCAGGTCGTCGTGGACTTCACCAAGAAGGCCTCGCCCGTGGCGACCTCCCTCGTGGTGGAGGCGATCCTGGCCGGCGGCCTCGGCCTGATCGCGGTGGTCGCGTCGGTGATCGTGTCGGTCCGGATCGGCCGCGGGCTGATCCGCGACCTGACCGGGCTGCGCCGCGAGGCGCAGGAGCTGTCCGGTACCCGGCTGCCGCGCGTGATGCGCCGGCTCGCCTCGGGCGAGCAGGTCGACATCGAGACCGAGGTGCCGCGGCTGCAGTACACGGACGACGAGATCGGCCAGGTCGGCCAGGCGCTCAACGTGCTCCAGCGCGCCGCCGTCGAGGCGGCGGTCCGGCAGGCCGACATGCGCAAGGGCGTCTCCGACGTCTTCGTCAACCTCGCCCGCCGCAGCCAGGTGCTGCTGCACCGCCAACTCACGCTGCTGGACTCGATGGAGCGGCGCACCGAGCAGCCCGACGAGCTCGCCGACCTGTTCCGGCTGGACCACATGACCACCCGCATGCGGCGGCACGCCGAGGGCCTGGTCATCCTCTCCGGCGCGGCCCCCTCCCGGCAGTGGCGCAAGCCGGTGCAGCTGATGGACGTCGTCCGCGCCGCCGTCGCCGAAGTCGAGGACTACGAGCGGATCGAGGTCCGCCGGCTGCCGCGGCTGGCCGTGGCCGGTGCCGCGGTCGCCGACCTCACCCACCTGCTCGCCGAACTCATCGAGAACGCCGCGGTGTTCTCGCCCCCGCACACCCAAGTACGGCTGCACGGCGAGCCGGTCGCCAACGGCTTCGTGCTGGAGATCGACGACCGCGGTCTCGGCCTGACCCCGGACGCCCTGCTCGAAGCGAACCTGCGGCTCGCCGAGACCCCCGAGTTCGAGCTGTCCGACACCGACCGGCTCGGCCTGTTCGTGGTCAGCCGGCTCGCCCAGCGGCACAGCGTCCGCGTCTCGCTGCGCCAGTCGCCGTACGGCGGCACGACCGCGGTGGTGCTGGTGCCGGCAGCGCTGCTCAGCGAGAGCGGCGATGTCGACACCGGCGCGACCCGTCTGGACCTCGCGGACGACCTGACGCCCGCCGGCGACACCGAGCACACCTTCCGGCAGTGGGGCCTGGACGGCGCCGGCGGCGAGCCCCACAAGGAGCACGTCGCCCACGTCGAGGAACCGCCCGCCCCGCAACCCCTCCCGCAGCCCCTCCCGCAGCCCGCGGCAGAGCCGGAGCCGGGCGGGCCGTTCGGCCTGCCCCGCCGCAGGCGGCGCACCGCACCGGTGCTGGTCACCGACCACGGCCGCCCGGTCGGCGAGCCACCGCAGCCCGCGGACCGCGCCGAGCCCGAACAGCCGGCACAGCCCGCCGAACCGGCCACACCGGGGGCACCGGACGTTCCGGCAGCGCAGGCCGCGCAGACCGAGCAGCCGGAGCGGGGCCAGGAGCGCGGCGAGGGGCAGGAAGCCCGCAGGCCCTGGAACACCGCACCCCAGCCGCCCCGCCAGCCGGGCCCGCCGGTGCAGGCCGTGCCGCCGGTGGGCGGCGCCGAGCCGCTGCCGACCCGCCGCACCTCCGCCCGGCACGCCGCGCCCGCGTCCCCACCAGCACCGGCACCCACGCCTGCTCCCGCGCCCGCCCCCGCTCCCGCGGCCGGCAACACCGCTGCCCCCGCGGCCGGTTCGGCCCCTGCGCCCGGTGCCGCGCCGGGCGGCGGCACCGTACTTCCGCGCCGGGTCCGGCAGGCGAACCTCGCGCCGCAGTTGCGGAGCGACCCGACGCAGACCGGCCGCCGTACGGAAGAGCCTGCCGTGCGCGAACGGTCCGCCGACGAAGTGCGCGACCGGATGGCGTCACTCCAGCGCGGCTGGCAGCGCGGCCGGGCCGCCGAGTCGGACCCGGCACCCGGGTCCGACGACGACACCTCGACCTCCGTAACGCGAACGACACCTGAGGAGTACGGCCGATGACGGCACCATCCAGCCCGACACGCGAGCTGAGCTGGCTCCTTGACGATCTGGTCACCCGCGTGGCCAGCATCCGCAAGGCGCTGGTGCTCTCCGGGGACGGCCTGTCCATCGGCGCGTCCGACGGGCTCACCCGCGAGGACTCCGAGCACCTCGCCGCCGTCGCCTCCGGCTTCCACAGCCTGGCGAAGGGAGTCGGGCGGCACTTCGAAGCCGGCCGGGTCCGGCAGACCATCGTGGAACTCGACGAGGCGTTCCTCTTCGTCACCGCGGCGGGCGACGGCAGTTGCCTGGCGGTGCTCAGCGACGCGGACTCCGACGTCGGCCAGGTCGCGTACGAGATGGCCCTGCTGGTCAAGCGGGTAGGGGTACATCTGAGCAGCGCACCGCGGCACGGCGGCGGCGCGGCGCTCAGCGGCTGACCGCGATGTGCTGAATCTACGGGGTGACAGGGCATGACTTCTGAGTCGTCCGAAACATCTGAACCGTCGTCATCGGAGCAGTGGTACGACGACGCTGCCGGACCGGTGGTACGGCCCTACGCGATGACACGGGGCCGTACCAGCCATGCCGCGAAGGCCAGAATCGACCTGATCGCCCTGGTGATCACCGAGCGGGCGCCCGGCGACGGGGACCCGATCGACGACCACACCCTGTCGCCCGAGCACCTCGACATCATCGAGCGCTGCCAGTACCAGGCCATCTCCGTCGCCGAGTTGGCGGCCGACCTCGACCTTCCGGTGGGCGTGGTCCGGGTGTTGGTCGGCGACCTGGTGGAAGCCGCGCATGTGCACATTCACAAGCCGGTGCCGCCGGCCGAGTTGCCCGATGTGAGCATCCTGCGCGAGGTGATCAATGGCCTGCGCGCCTTGTAGCGCCGGACCAGGCCCGATCCCGGTCCGAGCAGTCCCCGCCACCGCCGTCACCGCGCCCGCCGACGCGCTGCGGCAGAAACCGTCACCAGGGCAAGTAACCTGTGTGACACGTGAGTTGTGAGTACGCCACCCGCGGGCGTCCCCTCGCCCGCCCCGGTAGGGAAGTAGAGAAGAGACCATGGCCGCCGTGCGCACCGAACGTCGTCCCGAGCAGCCCGCCAAAGAGCCGGTGGCGCTCAAGCTGCTGGTGGCCGGCGGTTTCGGCGCGGGCAAGACCACGCTGGTCGGCGCGGTCAGCGAGATCCGCCCGCTGCGCACCGAGGAGTCGTTGAGCGAGGTCGGCCGCCCGGTCGACAGCACGGTCGGGGTCGAGGGCAAGCGGACCACCACGGTCGCCATGGACTTCGGCCGGATCACGCTGCGCGAGAACCTGGTGCTCTACCTGTTCGGCACACCCGGTCAGGACCGGTTCTGGTTCCTGTGGGACGAGTTGGCGCAGGGCGCGCTCGGCGCGGTGGTGCTCGCCGACACCCGGCGGCTGGCCGACTGCTTCGCCGCCGTCGACTACTTCGAGCAGCGCGGCATCCCCTTCGCGGTGGCCGTCAACTGCTTCGATGGCGCCGAGTTGCACGACCCGCAGCACGTCCGTGAGGCGCTCGACATCGATGCGGGCGTGCCGGTGGTGCTGTGCGACGCGCGCGAGCGCGACTCGGCGAAGAACGTCCTGATCAGCGTGGTCGAGCACGCCGCGAACATGGCGGCGCGGCGGAGTGCCGGGTAACTGCTTTCGCCTGAAACGTGGTTGACGGCACGTCAGTCGTGACCCGTTGTCCGTGAACCGTGCACCGTGAGCCGTCGGTCGTGTGTTGGCCGGCGGCTCACGTACGTGCGGGGCCGTCCGTGCCCTCCGCCGTGTCCGTGCCCTCCGCCGTGTCCGCGCCGGCGGCGGCCCCCTCCTGCGGCGCCGAACTCCCGTGCTCCGCGAGCCACTTCGCCGCGGTCGCGGCGAGTTCCGCGTCCCGTCCCGCGAGCATCGTGGTGATCATCTTCACGTCGCCGCGCAGCGACCACGCCGGGTGCCCGAAGGTCGCCGGGTTGTTCCCCTCGATCAGGAAGTGCGCGGGCCACGCGGTCCCGTAGCCGATCAGCGGGAGCGCGGCGGCGTATCGCGCCCGCCCGCGGGCCAGGCCGTAGCCGCTGACCGCGAGTCCGGTCAGCGAGCCGACGAGATGCACCCAGCGGGTCGCCGCCTTGGAGTGCATCGCCACGTAGTAGGGCCAGAACTCCTCGAAGGAGCCGTAGGTCTGCTTCGTCATTACCGCACAGTAGCGCCGGGCCTGGACCTTGTCAGGGGTCCGTGCTATGTTCTTCTCATATCGAGAAGTACTCATAGTGAGAATGACTCGGGACGGTACGGGCGGCTCGATGCGGCCGGCAAGCGGAGGATGGAGGGGGCTGTGGTGGACGCGGCGCAGCATGACCACAGTGACGAGCAGGAGCTGCGGGAGCGGGACTTCCTCGCCGACTACGACCCGCGCGCGTTCGACCCGATCGCGGTGACCGTCGACGTGGTCGTGCTGACCCTGCGTCAGGGCCGGCTGCACGTCCTCGCGATCGAGCGCGGCGGACCGCCGTTCGCCGGCGCCTGGGCGCTGCCCGGCGGGTTCGTACGGGCCGGGAAGGAGTCGCTCGACGCGGCCGCGGCCCGCGAACTCGCCGAGGAGACCGGCCTGGACGCCACCACGCTCGGCCGGGTCCACCTCGAACAGCTCGGTTCGTACGGCCACCCGGACCGCGACCCGCGCATGCACGTCGTCTCGATCGCCTACCTCGCCTTCGCGCCGGGCCTGCCCGACGCCCAGGCGGGCGGCGACGCGGCCGGCGCCGACTGGCTCCCGGTGGCGGCGGTCGCCCCCGCCGGGCAACCGGAAACGGCAGCTCGGCGTCCCTTCGAGCAGGGTCGGCTGACCGGAACCCACGGGGGTGGTACCGGTCGCCGACCCGTTCCTTCGGCACCCGGCGAGGCCGTGCTCGCCTTCGACCACGCGCTCATCCTCGCCGACGCCCTGGAGCGGGCCCGCGGCAAGATCGAGTACACGCCGCTGGCGACCGCGTTCCTCGCCGAGACCTTCACCATCAGCGAGTTGCGCGCGGTCTACGAGACGGTGTGGGGCGCCCCGCTGCACGCCGGCAACTTCCACCGCAAGGTGCTGTCCGTGCCCGGCTTCGTGGAGTCCACCGGGCAGACCGACACCCGCCCCGGCAGCCGCGGCGGTCCCCGCGCCCGCCTCTACCGGGCCGGCGACGCCAAGCTGCTGCACCCCGCGCTGCTGCGGCCGGACCGTGAGGCGGACATACGATGAGCGCCGCCGACGCGCGTACCGTCCCCGGCCGTGCGGCTGCCGCCGCCGGACCGGGCGGGCACCCACACCCACACCCACAAGCCGACCGGCACCCGGCAGCGGACGACCGGCCCGAACCGCGCACCTTCGACGAGGCTCTGGCCGTACTCGACAGCGGCGGCACCGCTTTCCCCGCCGACCCCGCACAGGCCGCGAGCCGCTTCCGCCGGCTGGCCCGGCTGCTCCACCCGGACACCGCACCGCCCGGCCGCACCGCGCAGGCCACCGCCGCGTTCGCCCGGCTCACCGCCGCCTGGCACGACCACGACCGGCAGATCCTCACCGGCCCCCGGTACCGCTACGTACTCGGCCCGCTGCTGGCCGCCGGCGACCTTGCCGACCTGCACACCGCCCGCTACGACCACGACGGCGAGCGTCGCACCGCCGTCCTGAAGATCCCGCGGCAGCCGCGCGACAACGACCTCGCCGAGCACGAGGCCGACGTCCTGACCCGTCTCCACACCGTCGGCGAACGCCGGCACCGCGCCTACGCGCCCACTCTCGTGGAGAGCTTCCGGCACCGCGCCGACGACAGCACCGAGCGCCTGGTCAACGCGCTCGCGCCGCTCACCGGCTTCCACAGCCTCGCCGCCGTCGCGGCCGCCCACCCCGGCGGGCTCGACCCGCGCGACGCCGCCTGGATGTGGCGCCGCCTGCTCACCGCGCTGGGCTGGGCCCACCGCGCCGGGCTGGTGCACGGCGCGCCGGGCTGGTGCACGGCGCGGTGTTCCCCGAACACGTCCTCATCCACCCCGAGTTGCACGGTCTGGTACTGGTCGACTGGTGCTACGCCACCGCTGTCGGCACCGACGTACCCGTCCTCATCCACCACCATGCCGACGACTACCCGCCCGAGGCGCGGCAGCACGAACCCGCCTCTCCGGCCACCGACATCCACCTCGCCTCGCTCTGCGTACGCCGCCTGGTCGGCCCCCGCGCCCCGGGCCCGATGCGCGCCTTCCTGCGCGGCTGCACCCTGCCCGGCCAGAACTCCCGTCCGCAGGACGCCTGGCAGCTGCTCGCCGAACTCGACGACCTCCTCGACCGGCTCTACGGGCCCCGCACCTTCCGCCCGTTCACGATGCCGACCGCCAACTGACCGACCGGGCACGGCCGTGCACCCGGCCGTGCCCGCCAACTGACCGACCGAGCACGGTCGTTCACCCGGCCGCGCGGTGCCATGCGACGCACCGGTCGGCCACCACCCGCCACACACCACCACTTCACCAGGGGGAACACCATGGGCAGCGGAAGCTGGTCCACCAACGTCTACGACGCCGCCGAGCGCTACCGTTCGGCCTCCGGCGCCAGCGCCTTCGCCTACAGCGACCGCGTCAAGCACAGCGCACCGCGGTCGAGTTGGACCGCGCACCCCTCGCTCGACCCGCACGGCCTCAGCACCCGCGAGAGCCGCGACTCCGCCGAGCACCCCACCTCGCTCGCCATCTCCGTGCTCTTCGACGTCACCGGTTCGATGGGCGGCGTCCCGCGGGTCCTCCAGACCAAGCTGCCCGAACTCTTCGGACTGCTGCTGCGCAAGGGCTACACCGAGCACCCGCAGATCCTCTTCGGCGGCGTCGGAGACGCCACCTGCGACCGAGTGCCGCTCCAGCTCGGCCAGTTCGAGTCCGACAACCGGATGGACGAGCAGCTCGGCAACATCCTCCTCGAAGGCGGAGGCGGCGGCCAGATGACCGAGTCCTACGAACTCGCCCTCTACGCCATGGCCCGGCACACCTCCCTGGACTGCCACGAGAAGCGGGGCCGCCGCGGCTACCTCTTCCTCATCGGCGACGAGATGCCCTACGGCAAGGTGAAGGCCCGCGAGATCCGCGACGTGCTCGGCGACCCCGTCCAGGAGGACATCCCGCTGCCCGAGATCCTCGCCGAACTGCGCCGCAAGTTCCACGTCTTCTACATCCTCCCGGCCGGCGCCTCGCACGCCGGCAACTCCGAGGTCCTCACCCTCTGGCGCCGCCTGCTGGGCCAGAACGTGATCGAGCTGGACGACCTCGACGCCGTCTGCGAGACCATCGCGCTCACCGTCGGCCTCGGCGAGGAGGCCATCGACCTCGCCGCGGGCCTCGCGGACCTGGCCGAGGTCGGCTCCACCGTGGGCCCCTCGGTGGCCCGGGCCCTCACCCCCCTGACGCGCTGACGCCTGCGCGCCCCGCCTGCTCGCCTGCCGCCCGTACGGCGGGCGGGGTGGGGCAGGTCGGGGCCGGTGCGAGGCCGGATCAGGACAGACGGTCACCCCGGCGACCCGGTACCCCGGCGCGCGTACCTGCGGCCCGGCAACGAAAGGAGTTCCCCGTGCACACCACGGTCGTCGACCTCGGCTACGGCGACGCCGGCAAGGGCGCCGTCGTCGCGCGCCTGTGCCAGGAGCGGACCGTCACCGCCGTCGTACGGTTCAACGGCGGCCCGCAGGCCGCCCACAACGTGGTGACCGCCGACGGCCGCCACCACACCTTCGCCCAGTTCGGCGCCGGCACCTTCCACGGCACCCCCACCCACCTGTCCCGCTTCATGTCCGTCGACCCGCTCGCCCTGGCCGCGGAGGCCGACCACCTCCGCGCCCTGGGCGTCCCGGCGCCGTACGGCCTGCTCACCGTGGACCGCGCGGCGCGCCTCGTCACGCCGTACCACGCAGCCGCCAACCGGCTGCGCGAGCAGGCCCGCGGCGCGGACCGGCACGGCTCGTGCGGCATGGGTGTGGGGGAGACCGCCCGCTACGCCCTGGCGCACCCGGCCGACGCACCGACCGTGGGCGACTGCGCCTCCCGGCCGCGGCTGCTGCGCACGTTGCGCCTGCTGCGCGACCGCCTCACCGACGAGCTCGGGCCGCTGCCCGCGCCGCCGGTCGAGGACTGCGCGGCCGCGTTCGCCGCGTTCGCCGACGCGGTGGCCCTCACCGACGAGACCCACCTGCGCCGCCTGGTCCGCTCCGGCCCGCTCGTCTTCGAAGGCGCCCAGGGCGTCCTGCTCGACGAGTGGCACGGCTTCCACCCGTACACCACCTGGTCGACCACCACCTTCGCCAACGCCGAGACGCTGCTCGCCGAGGCCGGCGCGGCGGATGCGGCGCGCCGGATCGGCGTGGTCCGCACGTACACCGTCCGGCACGGTCCTGGCCCGCACGTCACCGAGGAGCCGGAACTGGCCGCCGCACTGCCCGAACCGCACAACGGCCACGGCCGCTGGCAAGGCGCCTTCCGGGTCGGGCACTTCGACGCGGTCGCGCACGCGTACGCCGTCGCGGTGTGCGGGGGAGTGGACGCGCTGGCCGTCACCCACCTGGACGCGCCGCCGCGCTGCCCGGCACTGCGGATCTGCCACGGCTACGCGATCGAGGGCCGGTTGGTGGAACGGCTCCCGGTCGGCCGGCCCGGCGACCTCGACCGCCAGGCCGCGCTCACCCGGCAACTGCTCGGCGCGCACCCCGCGTTGTGGTCGACCCCCGAGCACTGGCCCGCCACGATCAGTGCCCTCCTCGGCGCGCCGGTGGTGATGGAGTCGTACGGCCCGGCCCGCCAGACGCTGACCGGTGCCGGGGTCGGATAGGGTCCGCGAGTGCCCACCGACCCCCCGCGCGCCGGCTCCCAGCCCGCCAACTCCCCGTACACCGAGCCCGATCACGCCGACATCGGTCACGTCGGACCCGGTCACACCGACATCGGTCACGTCGAACCCGATCGCACCGAACCCGATCCCGCCGACACCGCCCGCGCGGGCTCGTACCGCCCCGACTCGCACTGCTCCACCTGCGGAACGCCCTACCCCGACGCCGGGGTCTGGCCGCGCACCTGCCCCGCCTGCGGCCACACCGCCTACCGCAACCCGCTGCCGGTCGCGGTGTGCCTGCTGCCGGTCCACGACGCGGACGGCACCGGCCTCGTCGTCATCCGCCGCACCATCCGGCCCGCGCTCGGCCGGCTCGCGCTGCCCGGCGGTTTCATCGACTTCGGCGAGACCTGGCAGCAGGCCACCACACGGGAGTTGGCGGAGGAGACCGGAATCGTCGCCGGGGCGGCCGACGTGGTGCTCGCCGACGCCCTGACCGACACCGAGGGCGGCTACCTGCTGCTCTTCGGCCTGCTGCCGCCGCGCCCGGTCGGCGAACTGCCGCCCTCCGTACCGACCGACGAGACCGAGGGCTACGAACTCCTGCACGCACCTCAGGAGTTGGGCTTCCCGCTGCACACCCTCGCGGTGCGCCGCTGGTTCGACGGCGGCTACGCCTCCAGCCCCCGCACCCGCACCTCGTAGCCGACCTCGCCGCCGCCCTCCCGCTCCACCACGACCTGGTCCTCCTTCCAGTGCGACACGAAGTGCTCCCGGCGCGGCGGCGCCCACCCCTCCGGGTCACCGACGACGACCTCGCCGCCCCCGCCCCGGCCCGGGCGCGGCGCCCACGCCTCCAGCCGCACCGCCCCGTCGGCCCCGGCCACCGGCAGCACCGACCCGGCCCTGGCCAGCACCGGAATCCGGCCCAACGGCGCCTCCACCCGCACCGTCGAGCGCCCCCGGTAGGCCACGCCGGTGGCCGTGTCGTGCCACAGCCCGCGCGGCAGCCGCACCTGCCGGCTGGTGGCGCCCTCCGTGAGCACCGGCGCCACCAGCAGCGACTCCCCGAGCAGGAAGGCGTCCTCGCAGTCCCGCAACGCCCGGTCGCCCGGCGACTTCCACCACAGCGGCCGCACATACGGCGCCCCGGTGCGGTGCGCGACGTGCGCCAGCGTCTCCAGATACGGCATCAGCCGCCCCCGCTCCCGGAGCGCCGCCCGCGCGTGCTCCAACACCTCGGGACCGAACTCCCACGGCTCCCGCAGCCCCGCGTCGATCGCCGAATGGGTGCGGAACAGCGGCAGGTACGCGCCGAGTTGGAACCAGCGCAGATACAGCTCCGGCGACGGCGTGCCCGTGAAGCCGCCCACGTCCGGCCCGGAATACGGCACCCCGCACAGCCCCAGACCCAACACCAGCGCCAGCGAGGCCCGCAGCCCCTCCCACCCGGTCGCCACATCCCCCGACCAGGTGCCGCCGTACCGCTGCATCCCCGCCCAGCCCGAGCGGGAGAAGAGGAACGGCCGCTGCTCCGGCCGCAGTTCGCGCAAGCCCTCGTAGCCGGCCCGGGCCATCGACAGGCCGTACACGTTGTGCGCCTCGCGGTGGTCGCCACCGCGGCCGTCCAACGAGTGCCGGGCCGACAGCGGCAGCGTCGGATCACCGAACGCCGCGAAGGACACCGGCTCGTTCATGTCGTGCCAGAACCCGGCGAACCCTTTCGCCAGCCGCTCCTCGTACAGACCGCCCCACCAGGCGCGCGCGGCCGGATCGGTGAAATCGGGGAAGGCCGCCTCGCCCGGCCACACCACCCCGCGCACCTCATGCCCCCGCGCGTCCCGTACGAACGCGCCCGCCGCCGTCCCGCTGTCGTACGCCGCCAGCCCCGGCTCCGCCTTCACCGCCGGGTCCACGATCGACACCAGGCGCACCCCGTGCTCGCCCAACTCCTTGGCCAGGCCGGGCAGATCGGGGAAGGTCCGCGGATCGGCGGTGAAGACCCGGTGCCCGTCGAAGTGGTCGATGTCCAGATGCAGCACCGACAGCGGCAGCGCACGCTCCCGGTACCCGGCCGCGACCCGCCGCACCTCGTCCTGGCTGCCGAACCCCCACCGAGAATGCTGGTGGCCCAGCGCCCAGCGCGGCGGCAGCGCGGGCCGCCCGGTCAGCGCCGTCCACCCCGCCAGCACCCGGGCGGGCGTACCGGCGATCACCCAGTACCGCAGCTGCCCGCCGTCCATCCGCAGCCGGCTGATCCCCGCCTGGTCCGGACCCGACCCGGCGCCCTCCCGGCCGTCCCACAGCGCGACCTCGCCGTCCCACGTGTTGTCGTGGAAAGCCAGATGGCAGCCCGCGTCCGCGACCACGAGCTGCACCGGCATGGTGATGTACAGCGGGTCGTCGCCCGGCCCGAACGCCCCACCCGGATCGGTGTTCCACAGCCGGTACCGGCCGGTGCGCAGCACCGGACCCGCCGCCCGCCCGCCCATGCCGAACACCCGCGCGTCGGCCGGCAACCGCGCCCGCTGCTCCCAGCGCGGCGCCCGGCCGTCCCCCTGCCCGGCCGCCGGGACCCGCCACGACGGCGGCCCCTCCGAGCGCAGCAGCAGCCCGCCCGGCGTACGGAAGTCCACCACCCCCCGCTGCGAGATCCGCACCGTGATCCGCTCGGACACCACCCGCCAGCCCGCGCCGTCCGGCTCCAGCACCGCCCGCGGGTCGGCCGGCGGGCAGTCGCCGGCCAGGGCATACGACGGCAGTGGCCCGGCGCCGTCCCAGCCGCAGAAGACCGCGCCGCCCACCGCCACCCGCACCCGCAACTCCGCCCGCGCGAACCGCACCACGCCGCCGCCCGGCTCCGGGTCCGCCCCCACCACCTCTCCCGGCGTACGCGCCCGCTCCGGGCCCGGCACGGGCAGGTCCCTGGCATCCAGCGCCCGCCGCCGCACCGCCCAGCGCACCGCGAGCCGCCCCCGCGCCGAGCCCAGCATCCGGGCCGCCCGCAGCAGATCGGCGCCCTCCGCCCGCTGCCGTCGCAGCGCCGCCCGCAGGCCCCGCACCTCGCCGACGACCTCCCCCCACACCGCGCCCAGCAGATACCCAGCGTCCATGCCCCCACCCTCCCACCGGCCCGGGAACCCGCGCCGCTCGTTCAGCCGCTGTTCACCTCGACGATCATGCCCGGCCGCGGCCCGGCACCCACCCGCCACCGGCCACCGTCCGGTGCGACCCGCCCCACACCACCCGGGCCACCCTGGCGTCCAAGACGATCACATGGCATCGTCCTGCCCAGTCCCCGGGCGACGGACGCCCGTCCGGGAACCACCGACGCAACGACGCGTACCGTCCGGGAGCCGCCCATGAGCACCACGCCCGAGCCCGCCGCCAGCAGCCCCGAGCCGCTGTGGAGCCCGAGCCCCGAACGGATCGCCGGCGCCCGGCTGACCCGCTTCCAGCAGTGGGCCGCCCAGCGGCACGGCGCCCCCGCCGCCACGGGCACCGACCCCGTCGCCGACTACGCGGCCCTGCACGCCTGGTCCGTGCGCGCGCCCGAGGAGTTCTGGCGCGCGGTCACCGAGTGGTTCGACGTCCGCTTCTCCACCCCCGCTGACACGGTCCTCGCCGATCCGGCGATGCCCGGCGCGCGCTGGTTCCCCGGCGCCCGGCTCAACTACGCCGAACACGCCCTGCGCCCCGCCCTCGACCCCGACCAGGCCGACCGACCCGCCCTCGTCCACGTCGACGAACGGCACGAACCGGCCACCGTCACCTGGGCCGAACTGAGCCGCCAGGTCGCCTCGCTCGCCGCCGAACTGCGCCGGCTCGGCGTCACCCCCGGCGACCGCGTCAGCGGCTACGTACCCAACACCGCGCACGCGGTCGTCGCGCTCCTGGCCACCGCGGCGGTCGGCGGCGTATGGACCTCCTGCGCCCCCGACTTCGGCGCCCGCAGCGTGCTGGACCGCTTCCAACAGGTCGAGCCGGTCGTGCTGTTCGCGGTCGACGGCTACCGCTACGGCGGCAAGACCCACGACCGCACCGCCACCGTCGCCGAACTGCGCGCCGGACTGCCCACGGTGCGCGCCACCATCCACATCCCGCTGCTCGGCACCGAGGCCCCCGAAGGCGCCCTGCACTGGGACGCGTCGACCACGTCCGAGGCCGAACCCCACTACGAGCAGGTCCCGTTCGACCACCCGCTGTGGGTGCTGTACTCCTCCGGCACCACCGGCCTGCCCAAGGCCATCGTCCAGTCCCAGGGCGGCATCCTGCTCGAACACCTCAAGCAGACCGGCCTGCACCTCGACCTCGGCCCCGGCGACCGCTTCTTCTGGTACACCTCCACCGGCTGGATGATGTGGAACTTCCTCGTCTCCGGCCTGCTGGCGGGCGCCACGATCGTGCTCTACGACGGCGCGCCCGGCTACCCCGACACCGCGGCCCAGTGGCGGGTCGTGGAGCGGACCGGCACCACCGTCTTCGGCACGTCGGCCGCCTACGTCATCGCCTGCCGCAAGGCGGAGGTGCACCCCGGACGCGACTTCGACCTCTCGGCGGTCGGCTGCGTGGCCACCACCGGTTCCCCGCTGCCCCCCGACGGGTTCCGCTGGCTGCACGACGAGGTCGCCGCCGACCTGTGGATCGCCTCGGTCAGCGGCGGTACCGACGTGTGCAGTTGCTTCGCCGGCGGCGTGCCGACCCTGCCCGTCCACGTCGGCGAACTCCAAGCAGCCTGTCTGGGCACGGACCTTCAGGCGTGGGACGCCCAAGGGCGGCCGGTGGTCGACGAGGTGGGGGAGCTGGTGGTCACCAACCCGATGCCCTCCATGCCGATCCGGTTCTGGAACGACCCGGGCGACACGCGCTACCGCGAGAGCTACTTCGAGATGTTCCCCGGCGTGTGGCGGCACGGAGACTGGATCACCCTCACCTCACGCGGCACCGTCGTCATCCACGGCCGCTCCGACTCCACCCTCAACCGCCAAGGCGTCCGGATGGGCTCCTCCGACATCTACGAGGTCGTCGAACGCCTCCCGGAGATCGCCGAATCCCTCGTCATCGGCGTCGAACAGCCCGACGGGGGCTACTGGATGCCGCTGTTCGTCCGGCTCGCCCCCGGCGCCGCGCTCGACGACGGGCTGCGCGACCGCATCCGCACCGCGATCCGCGCCCAACTCTCCCCGCGCCACGTGCCGGACGAGGTCATCGCGGTCCCCGGAGTGCCGCACACCCTCACCGGCAAGCGCATCGAGGTCCCGGTCAAACGGCTCCTCCAGGGCACCGCGCTCGACAAGGCGGTCAACCCCGGCTCGGTGGACGACCTGGAAGTGCTGCGCTTCTACGAGCGGCTCGCCGCCGAACGCGCCGCCGGCGGCCGCCCGTAGCTCTGGCTGCTCCCGGCGATCACCCGCCACGGCCCGCGGCACCAGGATCGGCGCCGCGGGCCGCCGTCGTCCCATCGTCATATCGTCACATCCCCCGTCGGTTCCGGTACGTCGGTTCCGGCGCGGAGCCGCGTTGTCAGTGGGTGCAACTACGGTGAGTGAGCAGTGGTGGTCGGGCCGTACTGGTTCCGACCTCCACCGACCCGTGCTGACCCGCACCGACTCCAAGGGGAACCCATGCCACCCACCGCCGACCACACCGGCCGACCCGACCAGCCCGCCACCCGCGAAAACGCCCGCACGCGTTCCCGCTCCCGCACCCGCCCCGAGCAGGCACCCGCCGGCGCCCGCGCACCCCGCACCGGCCGCCCCGGCGGCCGACTGGGACGCACCCGCCTGCGCCGAGCCCTGCGCCGGGAAGCCCCCACCGTCGTCTCCCTGCTCCTCGACGACCACGACTTCACCGCCATGACCCGCCACCCGAGCTTCCCCTTCGACGACTACGGACAGTATCTGCACCACCTCGACGGGCTGCTGCGCGGCCTGCACGCCCAAGGCACGCACATCGCCGTCACCCACTTCGACCCCGACGCCTACGACGACTACTGCCGCAGCACCCGCCGGCCACCGGACACCCCCGACACCCGCACCCGCTACGTCGCGGAGGCCACCACCACCGGCCCCACCGTCCACTACGCCCGCCAGCCCGTCACGGAACTGCGCGCCTCCCTCGGCCGCGAAGCCGACCGCCGCGCCGTCTGGCAGCGCGCCACCGACCTCCTCATGGACGCCGGCTCCTGCCCCGACTGCGGTCAGGACCTCGCGCACTGCGCCTTCGACGACGCGTCCGACACCCTCCTACGGCTGCTGGACGCCGTCGGCCCCGGCGCCCACCACCTCGTGTGCAGCCTCCCCACCGACGACGGCCCACCTCTCCCCGCCGCCCTCCACGCCCACACCTCGCCCGACGGCGAACCCCACTTCGCCGAGGCCGACGCCCTCGTCCTGTGCACCCTCATCGCCGCCGCCACCGTCACCGGCCGCACCGCCGGACTCGTCATCCGCACCTTCGACCACGACGGCGACACCGTCCGCGGCTGGGAACTCCACCAGGGCGACCCCCGACCCCTCACCGAAGCAGCCGTCTTCGACGCCTACTGCACCGACCCCGCCACCGGCACCCCCATCCCCCCGGAACCCGGCGTCCGCTACGCCGCCGGCATCCCCCTCCCGTAGCGAGCCGAGCGGACAGCCGCGTGACCGGCCCCACCGGCGGAAGGCCCGGCACCTTCCGCCGGGATACCGGACGCGCGGTCCCGCACCCCGGGCCGCCCGGACCATCCGAGCCACCGGGACCACCCGCACTACTCGCCCGACTACTCGCCCGACAGGACCGCTTGCGCGGCCCCCCTTGCCGCATCGGCGCTGTCCGTCGCCCGCGCCGCCGCAGCGGCCCGCTCGCACTGCGCCACCGTGTGCTTCGCCAACGTCGTCCGCACATACGGGATCGACGCCGCCCCCATCGAAAGGCTGGTCACCCCCAACCCCGTCAGCACACACGCCAGCAGCGGATCGGCCGCCGCCTCACCGCAGACCCCGCAGCTCTTCCCCTCGGCCCGAGCCGCCTCCGCGGCGGCCGCCACCAGGTCGAGCAGCGCCGGCTGCCACGGGTCCTGCCACCGTGCCACCGCCCCCACCTGCCGGTCCGCCGCGAAGGTGTACTGCGCCAGGTCGTTCGTCCCCAGCGAAAGGAACTCCACCTCCTTCAGCACCGACCGCGCCCGCAGCGCCGCCGAGGGAATCTCCACCATCGCCCCGAACTTCGCCGGCAGCCCGGCCGCACGGCACGCGTCCGCGAACGCCTTCGCGTCCTGCCGGTCCGCGACCATCGGCGCCATGACCTCCAGGTGCACCGGAAGCCCCTCCACCGCACGCGCCAGCGCCCTCAACTGCGTCCGCAACACCTCGGGGTGCTCCAGCAGCGACCGCAACCCCCGCACACCCAGCGCCGGATTCGGCTCGTCCGCGGGCGTCAGGAAGTCCAGCGGCTTGTCGGCGCCGGCGTCCAGCACCCGCACCACCACCCGCCCCTCCGGAAACGCCTCCAGCACCTGCCGGTACGCCTCGACCTGCTTCTCCTCCGAGGGCGCCGCGGCGGAATCGTCCAGGAACAGGAACTCCGTACGGAACAGACCCACCCCTTCGGCACCCGCCGCCACGGCGGCCGCCACGTCCCCAGGGCCACCGACGTTCGCCAGCAGCGGCACCCGATGACCGTCCGACGTCACACCCGGCCCCGAAGACGCCGCCAGCGCCGCCTTCCGCTCCGCCGCGGCCTCCGTCAGCGCGGCCCGCTTCTCCTCGCTCGGCTCCACGAACACCTCACCGGTGCTCCCGTCCACCGCCACCACGGTGCCCTCCGCCAACTCACCCGCACCCGCCAGCGCCACCACCGCCGGCACCCCCAGCGCCCGGGCCAGAATCGCGCTGTGGCTGGTCGGCCCGCCCTCTTCCGTCACGAACCCCAGCACCAGCGCGGGGTCCAGCAACGCCGTGTCCGCCGGCGCCAGGTCCCGCGCGATCAGCACGTACGGCTCGTCGCTGTCCGGCACCCCAGGCATCGGCACCCCCAGCAGCCGCGCCACGATCCGGTTCCGCACGTCGTCCAGGTCCGCCACCCGCCCGGCCAGGTACTCACCCGCACCCGCCAGCAGCGCCCGGTACGAGGCGAACGCGTCGTACGCCGCACGCTCCGCGGTACTCCCCACCGCGACCCGCCGCTCGATGTCGGCCATCAACTCCGGGTCCTGCGCCATCATTGCCTGCGCTTCGAGCACGGCCTGCGCCTCGCCGCCGGCGAGCTGCCCGCGCGCGTTCAGATCGGCGGCGACCGCCTCCAGCGCCTGTCGGGCCCGGCCCTGCTCACGGGACGCGTCCTCGGCCCTGATCTGCTTCGCCGGCGGCTCCAGCACCGCGGTGCCCATGTGCCGTACCTCGCCGATCGCCACACCGTGGCTGACCCCGACGCCTCGCAGCGTTGTCTGCATCGCACTACTTCCAGTTGAAGAGGGTGTCGCCGGCGGCGACCTCACCGTCACGCACGATCTCGCCGAGCGCGTCGCCCGTGGCCTCCAGCGCGATCACCGGGCAGATCGGCGACTTGCCGCCGGCCTCGACTGCCGCGGGGTTCCACCGCACCACCGCCTGGCCACGGCTGACCGTGTCCCCCTTGGCGACGAGCAGTTCAAAACCCTCGCCGTTGAGCTGCACGGTGTCGATACCCAGGTGCGTCAGTACTCCATGCCCCTCGTCGTCCACCACGACGAAGGCGTGCGGGTGCAGCGAGACGATCACGCCGTCCACCGGAGCCACCGCCTCACCGGGCTCGCGCGCGGGGTCCACGGCGGTACCGGGACCGACCATCTCTCCGGAGAACACGGGGTCGGGCACGGCGTCGAGCCCGATGACCCGACCGGCCAGAGGCGACGAAACGGTCGTCATATGAAGCACTCCTCAGTGCGGTGATCAGGGAGCCGTCACTGCCTGTCACCGGACAGCGGGACGGTTACAGCAGCCTAAGTCATACCAAGTGCGGATTCTGCCCCGTGCCCGACGCCCGGACCACCGCCCCGATTTGCTCCACGCGAGGCCGGTCCAGTACCTTGGCACAACCGCCTCGACGAGACCCGCGGAAACGCGTGTCCCCGAAATGGGGTTGGTAATTCCGACCGAAAAGCTTCTGCTAAGGTTGGAACACAACGAAGGGAAAGCCCGGAGGGGCCCGGAAGGGCAGCCGATGGCAGCTTCCGTTTCTTGAGAACTCAACAGCGTGCCAAAAGTCAACGCCAGATATGTTGATACCCCGTTCCGGTCGGTTTCGATCGGGATGAGGTTCCTTTGAAGAAAAATACACAGCGAGGACGCTGTGGACGGTTCGGATTATTCCTCTGGACTGTCCCGCTCTTTCGC
>NZ_JBFBIV010000012.1:0-147404 GCF_040702025.1 Streptomyces sp. NPDC088194
GCCCGCCCCGAGGAACACCTCGGGGCGGGCACGCGCGCGTGTGCGAGGGTGAGGGCCGCCGCACGGGCGTTCAGGCATCCTGACGCCCCGTCACCTCGGCCGGTGCCAGGCGGTGCCCCCGACGCCCCGCTGCCCTTGCTGCCCCCGGTGCCCCCAACGCCCCACCGCGCGGGTGTTCGGTGTCGAGGAGAGCTGCGAGGTCGGGGCACCCTCCACGAGTACCAGGTCAGCCGCGGCGCCAGGCTCGATTCGCCCGCGGTCGGTGGGGCCGGACCGGTCGGTGGGGCCGGACCGGTCGGCGGTACGCCGCGCCGCCGCGCTGAGCGCCCCGACCGGACTCCAGAGCGCCGGCCCGAGCGGGCGCGGCTCGTCGTGCGGGCCGGCGCCGTGAGCGAGGCCCGGGGCACCGAGGTGGGGACACCGAGGCGGGGTGCGCCGGTACCGGGGAGAACCTCGACGCCCGCGGCGTGCAACGGCCCGACCGGGCGCAGGCGTCGGACAGGTGGACGTTCCGAGAGAACCGGCAGCGTGCCGGGCGACTGCCCCGTGTCGATGAGGCGCCGGCGTCGCCGGGCATGGATCGCCTGGTCGCCGATGCCCAGGAGCCGGGCGACCTCGGCGACCTCGCTTCCGGGTGCGACGAGAGCGACGAGAGCGACGAGAGCGAGAACCCTCGTGGAGGGACCCGGGAGTGACGTCAAGCCGCGCCACACGCAGGCATCGGGCCGGCCGCCCGTCATCCGGTGAGGTGCGGCCGAGCGCAGTAACACACGAGTAACGCCCTTCGACCGTACCTTCGGTGAGCCCTGGTACCCCACGTCCGAGGACCGCTCAGTGCCCGATCCCTGTCCACCCGACCCGACTTCCGCTCCCGCCGACCCACCCGGCGGCGCCGACCAGCCGCTCGCCGTGGTGGACGGCGGTGAGGAGCCGTGGTCCCGACTGCGCGCCGCTCTGGAGCGGCGCCGCGCGGCGCTCCCACCGGGCGCGCTGCTCGAGGTCTCGACCTCCCACCCCGAGGCCGTTTGTGCCGTCCCGGCCTGGTGCGCCCGCAACGGTGACCGGCTGACCCGCACTCACGACGGCGACGCCGTCGCCCGCTTCGTCATCCGGATCGGCGCGCACCCGGAACCCGGTTCCGCGGGACAGGCCCTGTCCCGCGACCCCCATGAGTAAGCCCACTCCGCCATCAGCAGGGAGACACCGCATGTTCCGTCGAAAGTCGGCCGACCCTCCGCGGGCCGGCCGTCAGCCGCAGTGGCGCGGCTTCGCCCGCAGACTGCTGCCGCCCCTCGTGGCACTGGCGATAGCCGCGGGGCTCGCCGTGGCCGCCCCGGCCGTCGCTTCGGCTGCCCCGACCGCCGCCCCGGCCGCCGCCCCGGCCTCGGCTCCTGCCGCCCACCCCACGCACGAGCTGTGCGCCAAGCCCACCAAGCCGCGCCAGATGGCCTGTCTGGCCGTGGTGCGCGACGACGTCGCGCCGCTGCGCGGCGTGCAGCGGCCCAACGCCGCCGGTACGGACACCGCCCCCTCGGGCCTGTCGCCCAACGACATCGACAGTGCCTACGACCTGCCCACCGACACCGGCGCGGGGGCCACGGTCGCGGTCGTCGACGCCTACGACGACCCCAACGCCGAAGCCGACCTGGCCGTCTACCGCAGCCAGTACGGCCTGCCGCCCTGCACCACCGCCAACGGCTGCTTCCGCAAGTCCGACCAGCGCGGCGGCGTCACCTACCCGGTCAGCGACAGCGGTTGGGCCGGCGAGATCTCGCTGGACGTGGACATGGTCAGTGCGGCCTGCCCGCAGTGCCACATCCTGCTGATGGAGGCGGACTCGCCGACCACCGAGAACCTGGGCAGCGCGGTGAACGAGGCGGTGGCGCTGGGCGCCGACTACGTCTCCAACAGCTACGGCGGCGCGGAGTACGCCGGTGAGGCCGCGGACGCCGCGAAGTACTACGACCACCCGGGAGTTGCGGTCACCGTCAGCTCCGGCGACAACGGATACGGCAACGAATTCCCCGCCGCTGCCTCCCAGGTGACCGCGGTCGGCGGTACCTCGCTGGTCAAGGACGCGAGCGACCCGCGGGGCTGGCGCGAGAGCGCGTGGAACGGCGCCGGCAGCGGCTGCGCGGCCTACGCTCCCAAGCCCTCCTACCAGTCCGACACCGGTTGCGCGCAGCGCACCATCGCCGACGTGTCCGCGGTCGCGGACCCGGCGACCGGTGTCGCCGTCTACAACACCTGGGCCGGCGCCGGCTGGGCGGTCTACGGCGGCACCAGCGCCGCCGCGCCGATCATCGCCGCCGTGTACGCGCTGGCCGGCACCCCGGCCACGGGCGACCACCCGGCCGCCTACCCGTACGCCGACCGCAGCGGCCTGAACGACGTGGTCGACGGCAGCAACGGAGGCTGCGGCAGCTACCTGTGCACCGCGGGCGCCGGTTACGACGGGCCGACCGGCCTCGGCACCCCGCACGGCACGGCCGCCTTCGGGATTCCCGGCGCGCACGGCGAGATCACCGGCACGGTGACCGACGCGGCAACCGGCAAGCCGGTGCCGGGAGCGACGGTCGCCACGTCCGCGGGCACGGTCTCCACGGGGAAGGACGGCACGTACCGGCTCGGCCTGCCGGTGGGCCGGTACGACCTGAAGGTGACCGCCTACGGATACGCCGCTCGCACCCTGGACGGGGTGTCCGTCACCGACGGCGGTACCACCGCCGAGGACGTCGCCCTGACGTCGGAGCCGATGGCCACGCTCAGCGGCAAGGTCACCGACGGCAGCGGGCACGGCTGGCCGCTCTACGCCACGGTGGCCGTCGGGGGCCGCCCGGGCGGACCGGTGTACACCGACCCGAAGACCGGCGCGTACAGCGTGCGGCTGCCGCAGGGCTCGGACTACACGCTGCACGTCAGCGCGGTCGCGGCCGGCTACACCGCGGCGGACGACACCGTGACCGTCGGCACCGCGGACACCGTCCACGACACCGCGCTCGCCGTGGACGCGACGGCATGCGTCGCCCCCGGCTACGCCGCCGCCTACACCGGGTTGAGCCAGACCTTCGACACCGGCTCGACACCCACCGGCTGGACCGTGGACACACCGCGGACCAGCGTCGCCGGCTGGACCTTCGACGACCCCGCCACCCGCGGCAACCAGACCGGCGGCCGGGGCGGCTTCGCCATCGTCGACGGCCAGTACGCGGGCCTCGGCCTGTCCCTGACCACCACGCTGACCAGCCCGTCCACCGACCTCAGCGGCCAGGACGCTCCGGTGCTCGGCTTCCGCTCCGACTACAACGAGGCCTACGGGGGCTCCGCCTACGTGGACCTGAGCCTGGACGGCGGCACCACCTGGAGCACCGTCTGGCACCAGAGCCACGTCGGCGGCCAGATGGAGACCGTTCCGCTGCCGCAGGCCGCCCACCAGCCCAAGGCCCAGATCCGGTTCCGCTACGCCAACTCCTACGACTACGACCGGTGGTGGCAGGTGGACGACGCCTACCTGGGCACCCGGGCGTGCGCGCCGGTCGCGGGCGGCCTGGTCATCGGCCGGGTCACCGACAGCAACACCGGCAAGGCCGTGGACGGCGCGAAGGTCACCAGCGCCGACCAGCCGCTGGACTCCGCCACGACCGCGCCGACCGGCGCGGACACCGCCCTCGGCGACGGCTTCTACCAGATGTTCTCCTCGCTGACCGGCAAGCACGCACTGAAGGTCGCCGCCGCCGGCTACACGACGGCGTCGGTCCCGGTGACCGTCAAGGCCGACGCCGTGGTCAGGGCCGGCACCGCGCTGGCGGCGGGCCGGCTCACCGTTGGCGGCCCGGTGACGCGGAGCGTCGCCCTGGGCAAGGCCGGCACCGGCACGTTCACCGTCACCAACACCGGGACCGCCCCGGCGAGCGTGCAACTCGGCGAGCGGGACGGCACCTTCACCTCGCTCACCGGTACGGTCAGCAGCCCCGCCTCGACCACCGCCCCGGCCGGACCCGCGACCCAGCGGATCAAGGGCCACTACGCCGGGACACCGCTCGCCCGGCGCGCGGCGGGCCCGGCCGGCACCCCGAGGACCGCCTCGCCGTCCGCCGCACCCTGGCAGACCCTTCCCGACCTGCCCAGGGCGGTCCAGGACAACCTGGCCGCCTCCCTCAACGGCGTGATCTACTCCGTCGGCGGCACCCGGGGCGTGGACGCGGTGCCGGACGGCTACGCCTACGACCCGGCCACCGCCACCTGGTCATCGATCGCCGACCTGCCCGTCCCGAGCGAGCGCCCGGTCGGCGGCTTCATCGGCGGCACGCTCTACGCGGCAGGCGGCTGGGACAGCACCGGCCGGCCGATCACCAATCTCCAGGCGTACGACCCGGTGACCGACACCTGGTCGCAGAAGGCCGCGATGCCGCACCCGTACGCGGCCGCCGGCGCCGCCGTGCTGGACGGAAAGCTGTACGTGGTCGGCGGCTGCGACCAGAGCAACTGCGGCCACACCGATGTGCAGGTCTACGACCCGGTCTCGAACACCTGGTCCGTGGCGGCGTCCTACCCCGCCCCCACCTCGTGGCTGTCCTGCGGCGGTCTGGACGGCGCGGTCTACTGCGCGGGGGGCCTGGACCTGAGCAGCGTCAGCACCACCAAGGGCTGGGTGTACGAACCGGGCTCCGACTCCTGGACCCCGCTGCCCGACCTGCCGATCGACCTGTGGGGCAGCGCCTACGCCACCGCTGACGACCGGCTGGTCGTCTCCGGGGGTGTCACCTCGGGCAGCACCGTCCTGACCAACCAGGGCTTCGCTCTCGACCCGCAGACCCGCACCTGGACGCCGCTGCCCAACTCGAACGCGGCCACCTACCGCGGCGGGGCGGCCTGCGGCTTCTACAAGGTCGGCGGCTCGGTGGGGCCGTCCCAGATCGCGCCGGTCGCGGAGGTCCTGCCGGGCTGGGACCAGTGCGGCTCGGCGGACGTCGACTGGCTCGGCGAGACACCCGCGAGCGCGAACCTCGCGCCGGGCGCGTCGGTGAAGATCGCCGTCACGGTCAACTCCGCCGTGGTGAGCCAACCGGGCACCTACGGAGCGCAGCTGACACTCCGCCAGAGCACCCCGTACACCGTCGGCCCGGTCGACGTGACCATGGACGTGACCCCGCCCACGAGCTGGGGCGAGGTCACCGGACTGGTGTCGACCGCGCAGTGCGACGGCACCACGACCCCGCTGCCCGGCGCACTGGTGCAGATCGACGGGGCGGCCGGCAGTTGGACGCTGACCACCGGTGCCGACGGCCGCTACGCACTGTGGGCGGACCGGAAGAACAACCCGCTCACCGTCATCGCGACCGCCGGCGGGCGGCAGCCCCAGACGGCGAAGGTGAAGATCACCGCGGGAGGTGTGAAAACCGCGGACTTCGCCCTCAAGCCCGTCAACTCCTGCGGCTGAGACCGCGGGTGGCCGGGTGCGGCGGGAACGTCCCGCCGCACCCGGCGCCTCGGCCGGCACGAGACACCGCCGGTGAAACTCATTACAGTGCCCAACCATGGACCACGACCTGCGGCTCCACCTCCTGGGCGGCTTTCGCGCCGAGTTGGCGGAGGCGGGAGGCGACGCGACGGCGGTCGTCGTGGACGAGGAGCGCTGGACCCGCTCCAGCGCCCGGCACCTGGTCAAGCTGCTGGCCCTGAGTGAAGGAACGTCACTGCACCGCGATCGGGTGCAGCGCCTGCTGTGGCCGAGCGCCGGCCGGCAGGCCGCCCAGGTCAGCCTGCGCGTCGCCCTGCACGCCGCCCGCCGTGCCCTCGAACCGGGCCTGCCGCCCCGCGCCGCCTCCTCCTACCTCGTCGTCCAGGACGGCATGGTCCAGCTGGTCCCGGAACGGACCCGGGTCGACCTGCACGAGGTCCGTGCGGCGGCCAACGCGGCCCTCGCCGGGCCGCCCACCACGACGGCCCTGGCCGCCGCGCTGGCCGCGCTCGACCGGCCGTTGCTGCCCGAAGACCGCGACACCCCCTGGACGGCCCCGGCCCGCAGGGACCAGCAGGAGCTGCTGCGCCGGCTCGCGACCGCGCTGGCCGACCTCTTCCGCGACGGCGGGGAGCCGGCCCGCGGGGTCGAGCCGCTGGCGGCGGCCCTGGCCGCCGACCCCCTGGACGAAGGGCTGCACCGCCGGCTCATCCGGCTCCACCTCGACCTCGGGCGGCGCCGCGAGGCCATCCGCCAGTACCACGCCTGCCGCGTCGCGTTGCGCGCCGAACTGGGCGTCGACCCCGACGTCTCGACCCGCGCACTCTTCCAGGAGGCGGTCTCCGCACCGCAGGACAGCGTCTTCCAGGGGCTTGCCGCCGCCCTGCCGTCCGCCCTGGAATCGCCGCCGCCGACCCCGCTGTTCGGGAGGGTCCGCGCGCTGCGGCTGCTCACCGCCGACCCCGCGGGCACGGTCGGGCGACTCACCCTGGTCAGTGGCGAGACCGGCGTCGGCAAGACCAGGCTGGTCGCCGAGGCGGCCAGGGCCGCCGCCGCGAAGGGCGCGGTCGTGCTGTGGGCGGCCGGCGAGGAGGGCGCGCGCGACGAGCCGTACCGCACGGTGGCCGCCGCGCTCGACGACTTCGTGACCGGATGCCCGCCGCGCGTCCGCGAAGCCCTCGCCGTGCAGTACCCCGACCTGGCGGAACTGCTGCCGGGCTTCGGCGGCGGTGTCCCCCCGCTGACCCGGGGCCCCGACGACCCGCACGTCGGCACCCCGCAGGAGCGCAGGGACAGGCTGCGCGCCGACACGGCGGCGCTCCTCACCGACCTGGCCGCGAACCGCCCGGTGCTGGTCGTCCTCGACGACCTGCACACCGCGGACGGGCCCTCGCTGGAGCTCGTGGCCCATCTGCTGCGCCGGACCGCGGGGCGCCCGGTGCGCTTCCTCGGCACCTACCAGGAGCCCGAGGCGGGCGGCGACCTGGAGCGGTTCGTCCGGGCCACCACCGCCGCGGGCACGCTGCGCCAGCTGGAACTGATGAGGCTCAGCCGCGCCGACTGCGACGGGTACGCGACCGCGCTGCTCGGCGCGGCAGCACCCGGGGCCGGGCCGGACCTGGTCGAGCGGGTCTTCCGGGCCTCGCTCGGCAACCCGCTCTTCGCCCACGAGCTGATCGGCGCCTGGGCGGCGGAGCCGTCGGGATCGGCGGGCGGTTCCACCCACCAGGTGCCCAGCGGCCTGCGTGAACTCGTGGTCGCCCGGGTCGACCGGATCTCGGTCGACGTCCGCCGGGTGCTGGAACTGCTCGCCGCGCTTGGCGGCCACGGCCCGCTGGCCGAACTCCGCGCCAGTGCCGCGCTCCTCGTACCTCCGCTGACCGAGGAGGTACTGCTGACCGCGTTGGACCGCGCTGTCACCACCCGCCTCGTGGAGGACCGCCCGGTCGGCACCGCCGCCGGCTACGCCTTCCGCCACCCGCTGGTCCGCAGGGCCCTGTACCAGCGGCTCTCGGCGGCCCAGCGGCTCCGGTTGCACCGCGCCCTGGCCCTCGCCCTGGAGCGCACCCGCCCGCGGGACGTGGACGCCCTTGCCCGGCACTTCGACCGAGCCGAGCACCCCCGGGCCGCCGACCACCTGCGCAGGGCCGGCGATCGGGCGGCCGCGCTCTACGCGAACGACGCCGCCGAGCAGTACTACGGGCGCCTCGCCGAGCGCCTCGACCAGTCCGGCGACCCTTCAGGAGCAGCGGCGGCCCGGGTGGCCCGGGCCGCGGTGCTGCGCACCGCCGCCCGGTGGGCCGACTCCGCGGCGGCGCTGACCGCGGCCGAGGGCTGGTACCGCGACGCGGACGACACCGAAGGGCTGGTGCGCACCATCACCGAGGGCGGCCACCTGCACGCGGGCGCCGGCACCCCGGCCCTGGGGCTGGCCGCGCTGCTGGCGGTGAACGACTCGACGGCCTCTGCCGCGGTGCGCGCGGCCCGCCAACTGGTCCTGGGCCGGCTCTACTTCCCGCTCGGCCGGTATCCGGAGCAGCTGGCCGCCGGCGACGCCGCGGTCGCGCTGGGCCGGGAACTGATCGCAACCGGCCATCCAGCCGGGCCCCGTACAGTGATCGACGGGCTGGTCTGCCGGTCGGTGGCGCAACTCGCCGTCGGACAGGCGGCGGACGGTCGGCGCAGCCTCCAGGAGGCCGCCACGCAGGCCGAACCCCTCGGTGACGCCGTGCTGCTGGCCACGGTGCTGGGCAACCTGTCCGAGGCGTGCCGGCGCGACGGAGACCTCACCGGCGCGCTGGTGCACCGTGCCCGCGCGGTCACGCTGGCCGAGCGGATCGGTGACCCCTCCCGGCTCGCCTTCCAGTTGGCGAACCTCGCCAACCTGCGCCTGCTGACCGGTGACCCCGACGCGGCGGCCGAACACGCGCAAGAGGCCGTCGCCCAGGCCCGCTCCGTCGGTACGTCCTGGTCGCTCGCCTACGCCATGCTCAACCTCGGCGAGGTGCACCTCCGCACGGGCCGTACGGACCAGGCCGAGCAGTACCTGGCCGAGGCCGCGGAGGCCGCCGCGGCCAGCGGCGACGCCCAGGCGGGACTGCGGACCGTCGTCCTGCGCGCGGAAGCGGCGCTTGCCGCCGGCGACCCGGCGCGGGCGGCGGTGCTGCTCGGCCCGTACACCGAAGGGGACGCGGCCGAGCGCGTCAGCCCGCTCGTCGGATGGGCCCGCTTGGAGACCGGGGCGGTGGACGACGCGCTGGCCGCCGCCGCGAAGGGAGTACGGCGCGCCGGCGAACTCCCCGACCGCCCGGCCGAGGTCGACGGCCTGTGGGTGCTGGGGCGCGCCCTGCTCGCGGCCGGGCGCCCCGCTGACGCGGCGGCGGAACTGCGCCGGGCCGTCGCCCTCGCCGATGCCATGCCGTACCCGGCGGGCGCGGCCCGCGCACGAACGGAGCTGGCAGCGCTTCAGCGACCGTAGCGACCGTGCACCGCTGGAGTCGTCGCCCCGCGCTGCTCCGTCGGCTGGACGGACCCCGATCCGCCGTCCGGAACCGTGGCGCGGGCGCGGCAGCGGCCGGCAGGGCCTGGGACCGGTCGACGGCGGCGTCCAGGTGGCGGGTCGTCCGGAGTACGGCGGCGGTCAGGAGCAGGCCGGGAGCGCCGGGTCGGTCCTCCCGGTACACGGGGGCGGCCGAGTGGAAGACGCGCGCGGGAAACAGTTCCGAAGGGCGCCGGCATCGCGGGATTCCGGCCGCCGCACTTCGGCGTCCACCAAGGGAGTGGACCTCCAAATCGGCCGGGACGCCATGGACTTGCGCGGTCTTCGTCATTCTCGTGCAATGTTCTCTTCACGAATGTCTGCTACCAGCGGCGGGCGTTCACATTTTCCTCACCCTCTCACTCCGCCACCCTCGGCAGATCTTCTCCACTTCGCTCCGGGCGCCGCCGCGAGTCCCGATTGGCCGGAAATAAAAGAAGGCCGAAATTCGCCACGGCACAGAATCGGCCACCTCGGCGTCCCGCGGCACGAAAGAAAGCGAAACGCCGGGCGAACCCCCTCGCGACCAGCGCATGACAACGATGCCCAGGTCCGGGAATCGGCCACCCGAAAGCGCCCCCGTCCAGCGCCCGCACCGCGCTGACGTGCGCCGGAGCCGCCGTGGCGGATACGGCAGCGGGGCTGGGACTCATGGGTTCACGCACATGGCTTCCGTAGTACTGTCCCCTGTGCCCAGGCCGCCCCGCCGATTTTCTCGGAGGAGAACATGGCCACCACAGGTTCGTTTTCCCCGTGGCATCGCCAAGCCCCTGAGCTCCTGCACGAGTTCCTGCTCGGTGCGAGCGATACCCTCCCCACCAGACCGGCGGTGATCGAAAGCGCCCCCGACGGGGGCCTTCACACGGTCACCTATCGGGAGTTGGCGGCACGCACCGCCGCCAGGACCGAAGAACTCGCCGGCCTCGGAATCGGAGTCGGCGACCGCGTGGCGCTGGAGTCCGACAGCAGTGCCGCCGTCCTCACGTTGCTGATGGCGTGTTCCGCACTCGGCGCGACCTTTCTTCCGCTGAGCCCGCAGTCGCCCGTGGGCCGCCGGCTGACGATCGTCGGCATGACCGGACCGGCGCTGTACCTGCGGTCCGGCGGCGAGGAACCGCCGGGCCTGCCAGCGTCCACCGGCAGCGGCCGCTTCGGCCCGGAGGAGCTGGTCATCGAGCGCGCGCCGGCCCGGCGCGCCCACCACCGCACCGGCGCCGTCTCCACCGACCCCGCCTACGTCGTCTTCACCTCCGGCTCCACCGGCACCCCCAAGGGCGTGGTGATGAGCCACCGCGGGTATCTGGCCTTCTGCCGGGGGATGTTGCGGCACGACATCGTCACCGCCGAGGACCGGGTCGCCAGCACCTCGCCCTTCCAGTTCGACTTCTCCCTGCTGGACGCCGGGCTCGCGCTGGGCAACGGGGCCACGCTGGTGCCGGTACCGCGCGGCCTGCTGCGCTGGCCGCGGCGCTTCGCCCGCTTCCTGCGCGAGGCCGGGGCCACCCAGGTCAACGGCGTCCCCTCGATCTGGCGGCCGCTGCTGCGGCACGAGCCGGCGCGGCTGTCCGAACTCGGCGCGGTGCGGGGCATCCTCTTCTCCGGCGAGCGCTTCCCGCTGGAGGATCTGCGGCTGCTGCGCCGCGAGTTGCCCGGGGTGCGGATCGTCAACTGCTTCGGCAGCACCGAGTCCATCGCCTGCACGTTCGCCGACCTCCCCGACCCGCTCCCGGCGGACCAGGCGGACATCTCCATCGGTCGGCCGCACGCGGGAGCCGAGATCCTGCTGATCGACGGCGAGGGCCGGCCGGTGGACGAGCCGGGGGCCGTCGGTGAGATCCACCTGCGCAGTCCCGCGCTGTTCACCGGCTACTGGAACGACCCGGCGGCCACCCGCGCCGTCCTGGTGGCCGATCCGCTCGAACCGCGGTCCGGCCAGCTCGTCTACCGCTCGGGTGATCTCGCCTCCCGCGGAGCCGACGGCGAACTGTACTTCCACGGCCGGGCCGACTCGATGGTGAAGATCCGTGGCAACCGCGTGGAGCTGGGGGCGGTGGAGCACCGGCTGCGCGCGTTCCCCTCGGTGGAGGCCGCCGCCGTGCTGGTGGTGCCGCGCGCCGGGGACGCGGCCGATCCCGTGCTGACCGCCTTCGTCGTACCGGAGCCCGCCGCCGGCTGGGACCCCGATCAGCTACGGGAGTTCTGCGGGAAGGAACTGCCCGACTACATGGTCCCCGACGAGCTGAGAGCCATCGACCGCCTGCCGCTCAACCCCAACGGCAAGGTCGACCGGGCCCGGTTGCTGGCACTGGCGCTGCCCGGGAAGGAGCGGACGGTGTGACGCGGATCGAACTGACCGGCGCGCGCGGGATATCGCCCAACCTGGCGCTGGACGAGCAGGTCCGGGAGCGCCGGCGGCGCGGCGACACCGTGGTGCACCTGGGATTCGGCGAGTCGCGGCTGCCGGTGTTCCCGCCGCTGGTCGAGCGGCTGGCCGCGGGCGCGGGCCGCAACGCCTACGGCCCGGTCCGCGGCGACCTCGCGGCCCGGCGGGCCGTGGCCGGGTACTTCACCCGCCGCCGCGTGCCGACCGAACCGGACCAGGTGGTGCTCGCTCCCGGCAGCAAGCCCCTGCTCGCGGCGGTGCAGATGACCGTCCGGGGCGACACCCTGCTGCCGCGCCCCTGCTGGAACACGTATCCCCCGCAGGCGCTGCTGGCCGGGAAGGCGGTCTTCCAGGTGCCGATCCCCGCCGGCTGCGGCGGGGTGCCGGAACCGTCGGCCCTGACGCGGACCATCGCGCGGGCGCGGGAGGACGGCCGGGACCCGCGCATCCTGGTGCTGGCACTGCCGGACAACCCCACCGGGACGGCGGCGCCCGCCGCGCTGGTCCGCGAACTGTGCGCGATCGCCCGGGAGGAGGACCTGCTGATCGTCTCGGACGAGATCTACCGCGACCTCCTGCACGATCCGCGGCAGCCCTTCCTCAGCCCGGCCGAGGTCGCTCCGGAGCGCACGGTGGTGACCACCGGGCTGAGCAAGAACCTGGCCCTGGGCGGCTGGCGGATCGGCGCGGCCCGGTTCCCCGAGAGCACCTGGGGGACGGCGCTGCGCGACGCGGTGGCCTCCTTCGCCAGCGAGGTCTGGTCCACCCTGGCCGGTCCGATGCAGGAGGTGGCCGCCTACGCGTTCGCCGAACCCCCCGAACTGCGCGCCCACCTGGCCGAGGCCGCCCGGCTGCACGGAGCGCTGGCCGGTGCCGTCCACCGGATCGTCCGCGCGGCCGGCGCCGAGTGCCGCAGACCCGACGCCGGCTTCTACGTCTACCCGGACTTCGAACCGCGCCGGGAGGCCCTGGCCGCCCGGGGCGTCACCGACTCCGCCACCCTGCAGGACCGCCTGCTCGACGCGCACGGCATCGCCGTCCTCGGCGGCCACCACCACGGCGACGAACCGGGAGCGCTCCGCTTCCGGGCGGCCACCAGCATGCTCTACGGCGAGACCCCCGAGGAGCAGTCCGCGGCCCTGCACAGCCCCGATCCGCTCGTACTGCCCCATGTCTCGCGGCTCCTGGCCGCGATCGAAGAGGGGTTCGGCAAGCTCTGCGGCTGAGCCGCCCCCGACCGGAAGGAATGACCGCACGGTGCCCCCGAGCAACGCAAGCGTTCCGCCGACCACGGACAGCCCGCCCCGGTTCCATGCCGTCACCTCCAGACACCTGGACGACCTGACCGCCCGCGCCGGCCTGAGCCCCGACCAGCGCCTGGGCGTGCGGGCGGTGGCCGAGGTGCTGCCCTTCCGGGCCAACAGCCATGTCGTGGACGAGCTGATCGACTGGTCCGCGGCCCCCGACGACCCGATCTACCGCCTGGTCTTCCCGCAGGAGGACATGCTGCCGGCCGAGGACGTGGCCAGGATCGCGGACCTGCTGCGCAGCGGGGCGCCACGCCGGCAGATCCAGACGATCGCCCACCAGGTGCGGATGCGGCTGAACCCCCACCCCGCCGGCCAGTTGGAGCTCAACCACCCGGTGGTGGACGGTCGGCAACTGGCCGGAATCCAGCACAAGTACCGCGAGACGCTGCTGTTCTTCCCCCGCCAGGGCCAGACCTGCCATGCCTACTGCACCTACTGCTTCCGCTGGGCGCAGTTCGTCGGCGAGCCGGAGCTGCGGATGGCGGCCGACAGCGACGAACTGGTCCTGGTGGACTACCTGCGCGCGCACCCGGACATCACCAACGTGCTCTTCACCGGCGGCGATTCGATGATCCCCAGCGCGGCGGTGCTGAGGCGCTACGTCGAGCCGCTGCTCGCGCTGGACCAGATCGAGTCCATCCGGCTGGGCACCAAGGCGCTGTCGTTCTGGCCGCGGAAGTTCCTCACCGATCCGGACGCCGAGGATCTGCTGCGGCTGTTCGAGGAGGTCGTGGCGGCCGGCAAGAACCTGGCGCTGATGGCCCACTTCTCCCACCCGCGCGAGCTGGAACCGCCGGTGGTGGCGCAGGCGGTGGCCCGGTTGCGCGGCACGGGGGCGGTGATCCGCACCCAGGCGCCGCTGATCCGCTCGATCAACGACGACCCGCGGGTGTGGGAGTCGATGTGGCGCGCCCAGGTGCGGCTCGGGATGATTCCGTACTACATGTTCGTGGAGCGGGACACCGGTCCGGTGGACTACTTCGCGGTGCCGCTGGCCCGGGCCTACGACATCTTCCGGGACGCCTACGCCTCGGTCTCCGGCCTCGCCCGGACCGTACGGGGGCCGTCCATGTCGGCCACCGCGGGCAAGGTCTGCGTGGACGGGGTGGTCGAGCTCCTCGGCCAGAAGGTCTTCGCCCTGCACATGATCCAGGCCCGCGATCCGGCCCTGGTCGGCCGGCCGTTCTACGCCGCGTACGACCCCGCGGCGATCTGGCTCGCCGACCTCAAGCCCGCCTTCGCCGACCGGTTCCCCTTCGACGCCGACGACACGGCGGAGGAGTCGCTGTGACCGCGGCCCCGGAGATCCGAGCCGAACTGCTGGACTGCTTCCAGAGCAACCTCGCGGTGCTGGCCGACCGGTACCACGGCGCCGGGACCCACCTGCGGCTGGGCGCCGCGCTGCGCCTGCGCACCCGCCCCGGTCCGCACGGCCTGCCCACCGTCGAGCCCTCCCTGGACGAGGCGTTGGCCGACGCCGCGGACCTCCTCGGCCTCGCCCTCGCCCAGAAGTGGCCCGGCGCCGACGGCGACTGGGCGCGATCGCTACGGGAGACGGCGTGGGTGGTCGCGGACGCCTACCACCTGCCCTGGGTGCCCTACCACGGGCAGCGCCACATCGAGCACAGCTTCCTGGCCGAACCCGACGGCGACGGCGCCCTGGCGGTGACCGACGCCTACCACAACGACACTCCGTGGGGCGCGGCGCGCCCGACGCGACTGCTCCTCGAACGGGAGGAGCTGGCCGCGGTCCTGGACGCCGGCCCGGGCCGGGCCTTCCAGTTCGCCCCCACGCCCCTCGATCCCGCTCGTCTCGATCCGCCGGGGGAAGAGGTACGGATATCGTCCGCCGGGGCCGACGACTACCTGCGTCCCTACGCCGAGCATCCGGACCGGAAGCTGACGCTGGATCAGTTCACCATGGAGACCTGGCTGCTGGCCCGGTCACGCCGGCTGCGTGCGGCGTATCTGGCCCAGGGGGACGCGGGGACCCCGCAGCACGTCGCGGAGCACCTCGCCCGCTGGGACGGGTTGGTCGAGTACACGTATCTGACCTCCCGCCGCGTCGCCCGGGGCCGGGCGGAGCCACCCGATCTGCTGCCGCGGGCGGCCGAACTCCTGCACGCCGACTGGGAAGTGCTCTGCGGTGGCGACCGGGGGGCAGGCGACATCGGGGCGGCCGGTGCTGCCGGGGCGGCCGGCGGTGGTCCACCTTCCCCCGAGCAGGTCGCCTCGACGGTGGCCGGGATCGTCGGGCGGGTCCTCGGCATACGGGACGTGCCCGCGCCCGACGCCGACCTGACCGGACTGCCCGCCTTCAACTCCCTGCGGATGCTGGAGATCGTCGACGGCCTGGAGGAGGGCTTCGCCATCGAGTTCGGGCCGGGGGACCTCCTCCCCGAACGACTGCACCGCATCGTCGACCTGTGCGAACTGGTCGAGCGACGGCTCAATGGCGGCGCCGGGTGAGCCCGGCGTCCACACCGACCGAGAAGGGTGCCCGCGCCGTGATGGACGAACGCTTCACCGGGATACTCCGGCCTTTCCTCCCCCACCTGGCCGACCGGCCGATCACCCCGGACACCCGGCTGCGGGAGGCCGGGCTGACCTCCATGCAGTCGATCGAGCTGCTGCTCGCCCTGGAGGACGAGCTGGGCGTCGAACTGCCCGACGAGGCGCTGGTCGAGAAGACCTTCAGCACGGCCGGCGCGCTGTGGTCGGCGGTCGCGGCACAGGAGGGCGGCGCCGATGTCTGAGTCCGCGCGTCCCCGCCCGGCGGCCGGCGGCCGCTTCGCCCGGCAGACCGATCAGGCCCGCGCGGTGGCCGAGAAGTACGCCCAGCAGACCGACGCGGCGGCCGAGTTCCCGGTCGCGGTGCTCGACGAGCTGCGGGCCGGCGGGCTGCTCGGGCTGATGGTCCCCACCGAGTACGGCGGCCTGGGCGGCACCCTGGACGAACTGCTGGACGTGAGCATCGCGCTGGGCCGCACCGACCTGTCCGCGGCTCTGATCTTCGCGATGCACTGCCAGCAGGTGGCCTGCGTGGTCACCCACGCCGCCCCGCCGCTCGCCGAGGAGTTGCTGCCGCAGATCGCGGCCGGGCGGATGTACCTGGCGTCGGTGACCACGGAACCGGGCAAGGGCGGCCATCTGCTCACCGCGGGCGCCCAACTCTCCGCGGACGAAGGGCGGTCCGGGCACCTGGAACTCGACCGGTTCGCGCCGATCGTGACCGGCGGGGCGTACGCCGACGGCTTCCTGATCAGCATGCGCGCTCCCGAGGCGCCCTCCGCCGACGCGGTCTCCCTGGTCTTCGCCCGCCGCGACCAGCTGGAGATCACCGCCTCCGGGGAGTGGGACCCGCTCGGGATGCGGGCCAGCCACAGCGTGGCCCTGCGGCTGACCGGCAGCATCCCGGGGCACCAAGTCGTCGGCGAGCACGGCGAGTTCCGCGCGGTGGTGCTCCAGACCCTCGGTCCGCTGGCGCACCTGGGCTGGTCGGCCTGCTGGCTCGGCACGGCCGCGGGGGCGCTGTCCCGGGTGCTGCGGATGCTGCGGGAGTCCGCCCGGGGCAAGGACGGCAAGGACGGCCGGCTCGAGTCGGAGCTGCTGCTGAGCCGGCTCTCCCGGGCCCGGCAGCGGCTGGACACCGTCCACGCGCTGCTGCGCCACACCGCCGCCGTGGTCACCGCCGCCGCCGAGGGCGGCACCGATGTCTCGCTGCCCCGCAACCAGTTGCTGATCAACAGCCTCAAGCTGACCGCCTCCGAGGAGTGCCATCGCGCCGTGGAGGACCTGATCGACGCCGTCGGGCTGCGGCACGGCTATCTCAGGAACTCGCCCACCCGCCTGGAGAAGGCGTTGCGCGATCTGCGCTCCGCACCGCTCAACTACAGCAACGACCGTCTCCACCAGGCGGACGGCGTCCTCGCCCTGCTCGACGCGGGGGTGTCCTTTGCCTGACGTGCCTGACGCCCGCGCCGCCGCTGTTCCCCCGGGCGCCGCGCCCCCGGCCCCCGATCCCCCCGTCCCCGATACCCCAACCGCCCCTCCCCCAAAGGCCGTTCCCCCGGCCCGCGTCCACCGGCTCCTCAAGGAGTTCGCGGACGCCGGGGAGTTCCGGCGGCTCTACCCGCACCCCGCACCTGGCCGGCTCGACCCGGTCGTGCTCAGGGAACTGCTGGCCGCCGCCGACGCCGAGGGGGCGCTGGGCCCGGTGCTCTCGCTCTGCGTCCACCTGGCGTCGGCGGTGCCGCTGCTCGCCGCGGGCTCCCGCTCGAAGACGACCGCCGCGTGCCTGGAGGCGGCGCTGCGCGGCGAGCGGCTGGTCGCCCTGGCCGCCACGGACGAGGGCGCGGGCTCCGACCTGGCGGCGCTCACCACCACGGTCCGCACGCGTCCCGACGGGCTGGTGGTCGACGGCACCAAGCGCTGGGTGACCTCGGCGACCACCGCCGGCGACGCCCTGGTCCTGGCCCGCCGGTCGCCCGGGCGGCACTTCACCAACTTCACCTGGGTCCTGGTGCCCCTGGACGCTCCGGGGGTCACGGCCGAGCCCGCGGACACCGAGCTGTTCGCCGGCTCCGGGGTCGGCCATCTCCGCTTCTCCGACGTCCGGTTGACGACGGACCACCTGGTGGGGCGGCAGGGCCGCGGCATGGCGGCCTTCGCCCAGCACATCGCGGTGGAGCGGCTGGCCTCCGCGGGCTGGGCGATCGACCTGTGCCGCAGGATCATCGCCGACACCGACCGGCGGCTGGGCAGCCGCATCGTCGAGGACACCGCGCTGCGCCGGCGGTCCGGCGTCCGCCAGCGCCTGGCCGAGTGCGCGGTCCGCGTCGCCGGGCTGCACGCCCTGTGGACGCAGCTGCGGGACCGGATCGCCGACGAGCGGGACGGCACCGCGGCCGCCCTCCTCAAGGCCGCGTCGGGGGCGACGGTGGACCATGTGCTCGCCGAGTGCGCGCGGTTGCAGGGCGCCGACGGCTTCGCACGGGGCGGGGCGCAGGCGCTGCGCGCCGAGGCGGCGATCTTCGGCATCGGCGGCGGCACCACCGAGGTGACCCTGGACATCGTCGCCGAGCGTCTGGACGCCGTGTTGGACGGGCTGGCGCCATGACCGTACCGCCGCCGGCCACGGGGCCGGGCCTGCGGCTCGAAGCCGCCCCGGGCATCTGGGTCGCCCTCCACGAGAGGCGGGGCGCCTGCCACGACGAGGAGCGGTTCGACCACCACCAGGAGCCCGCGCCGTACCTCCCTCCGACCCGGGAGGATCTGGCCGCGGCCGACGGCCTTCCGCCGTGGCGGGCCGCCGAACTGCTCGCGGGCCGAGGGCTGTTGCGTGCCCTGCTCCGGGCGCGGTACCCGGAGGCCGCCGGCGCGCCCGTCGCCTACGAGCCGGGTGGCCGCCCCGCCCTGGCCGGCCGGCCCCGGATCGGCATCAGCATCAGCCACGACCGGGGGGCCGTCGCCGTCTGCGCGGCACTGGACCGCGCGGTCGGCGTCGACGTCCAGCACGTCCCGGCGGAGGTCCGGCCCGCCCTGCTTCGGCGCTGCACCCAGGGCCGCGCCGAGGAGTGGGCCCGGCTGCCGGCCGAGCGCCGGACCACCGAGTTCGCCTGGCTGTGGACGGTCCAGGAGGCGTGCGTCAAGGCCGAGGGCAGCGGCTTCGCCGGGCGGCCCTGGCGGGTCCGGGTCCGCCCGGCGGCGCGGGCCGGCAGCTGGGGCCGCTACTGCTGGGTGTCGCTGCGCGACCGGACCTCCCTCCCCCTGAGCGTCGCCTACGGCGCACCGGCCCCGTTCCCCATCGAGCCCGCGGAGCAGCAGCCATGACCCCACAGCGCGGCATGTACGGGTGGTTCGCCGACACCGCGCGCCGCCATCCCGCCGCGGTGGCCCTGGAAGTCGGCGGCCGGCCCTGGAGTTACGCCGAACTCGGCCACCTGGCAGGCCGGTTGGCCGAAGCGCTGCACGCGGCGGACCCCGGCCGGCCGCTGCGGCGGATCGGGCTGCTGGCCTCCCGTACCCCGCACGCCTACGCGGGCTATCTGGCCGTCCAGCGGCTGGGCGCGAGCGTGGTGCCGCTCAACCCGGCCTTCCCGGCGGCCCGCAACGCGGCCATCGCCAAGGCTGCCGGGCTCGATCTGGTCCTCGCCCAACCCGACTACGCCACCGCCGAGTTGGGCGCCCGACTGCTCTCGCCCGATCTCGGTTCCCTCCCGCCCGCGCGCGCGTTGCCGGCCCTCCCGGCGGGCGCCCGGGGACCGCGGGACATCGGCTACGTCCTGTTCACCTCGGGATCGACCGGCTCCCCCAAGGGCGTCCCGATCCAGCACCGTTCCGTCGACGCCTATCTGAGCCATGTCATCGACCGCTACCAACTGGACGTCGGCGCACGGCTGTCGCAGACCTTCGAGCTCACCTTCGACCTCTCGGTCTTCGATCTCTTCGCGGCCTGGGGATCGGGCGCGACGCTGGTGGTGCCGGGCCCCGACGACGTCCTGGCACCCGCCCGCTTCGTCGCCCGCGAACGGCTGACCCACTGGTTCTCCGTGCCCTCGGTCATCTCCTTCGCCCGGCGGCTGCGGGCGCTGGCCCCGGACAGCATGCCGTCACTGCGCTGGAGCCTGTTCTGCGGCGAGACGCTCACCCTCGCCCAGGCGAGCGCGTGGCAGCGGGCCGCGCCGCACAGCGTGCTGGAGAACCTCTACGGCCCCACCGAACTCACCCTCAGCTGCACCGAGTTCCGGATGCCCGCACCGGGCACTCCCGCCGCCGGCACTCCCGCCGCCGGCACCGGCACTCCCGCCGGCAGCACGCCCGCCGCCGGGCCGGGCGGCGCCGTACCGATCGGCACCCTCTACCCCGGCCTGGAGCACCTGGTCGTCGACGAGGACGGCCACGAGGCCGACGAGGGAGAGCTGTGCGTACGAGGCGTCCAGCGCTTCCCGGGCTATCTCGACCCCCAGGACAACATCGGGCGCTTCCTGCGCCGGGAGCAGGGGCGTACCACCGTGGTCGAACGGGCCGATCCCCCCTCCGACGACCTCTGGTACCGCACCGGGGACCGGGTGCGCCGGAGCCCGGACGGGCTGGTCCACCTGGGCCGGCTCGACCACCAGATCAAGATCCGCGGCTACCGCGTCGAACTCGGCGAGATCGAGGCGGCGTTGCGCGCGCTACCGGGCGTCAACGAGGCGGTCGTGCTGTCACTCGACGGCGCCGCCGGACAGGAGCGGCTCGCAGCCGCCTGCACCGCGCAGTCCGGCGCCCGGCTCGACCCGGACACCCTGCTGGCGGGGCTACGGGAGCGGTTGCCCGCCTATATGGTGCCGGTGACCGTCAGCGTCCGTCGTTCCTTCCCCTACAACCCCAACGGAAAGATCGACCGTACGGCGCTACGCGAGGCGCTGGCGCGGAACCCCTGATGAGCGCGATGAGGAAAGGCCCCGCCATGAACGTGGAGCCCGGCGCGACCACCCGGCGAGCCGCCGCACCGGCGGACGTGCCGGAGGGCGCCGATCGAGCGAGAGTGCCGGGGAGCGTGTCGGCCGTGGCGGGGGTGGTGGTCTTCTCGCTGACCTTCCCGACCACCGCCTGGGCCCTGGAGGGCATGGGCCCCTGGACGGTGACCACCGTGCGCGCCGTGCTGGCCGCGCTGATCGCGGGCGGCTGCCTGCTGGCCCGGCGCGTCCCCCTCCCCCGGCGCGCGCACTGGGCCGGACTGGCCACCGTGGCGGGCGGGTTGATCGTCGGATACCCGCTGCTGACCACGCTGGCGCTACAGACCACCACCTCCACCCACGCCGCGGTGATCGCCGGGCTCCTGCCGCTGACCACGGCCGTCTACGGCACCGCGCGGACCGGGGTCAGGCCGCCGCCGGTGTTCTGGGCCGCCGCACTGACCGGGGCGGCGGTGGTCGTCGGGTTCGCGTTCCAGCAGGGCGGCGGGACGTTCTCGGCGGCGGACCTGTACCTGTTCGCGTCACTGCTGGTCGCCGCGGCGGCGTACACCGAGGGCGGGCTGCTGGCCCGGGCCATGCCGGGCTGGCAGGTGATCGCGTGGGCCCTGGTGATCTGCCTGCCGCTCACGGCCGCCGGCTCGGTGGCCGCCCTGCTCGTCGACCATCCGCACCCCACCGCGCGCTCGCTGATCGGCCTGATCTGGCTGGGCGCCGGGGCGCAGTTCCTCGGCCCGCTGGTCTGGTACCGCGGGATCGCGGCCATCGGCATCACCCGGGCCAGCCAGATCCTGCTCTCCCAGCCGCTGCTCACCCTGATCTGGTCGGTTCCGATGCTGGGCGAGCGCCCGCCGGTGATCGCGGCCGTCGCGGCGGTCGCGGTGCTGGTGTGCATCGCCGTCACCCAGCGGGCCGGCCGATGAGCGAAGAACCCGGGCTGCTCATGACCCTGGGCCGGCGCAGCGGCCCGCTGGACACCGTGCTGATCCACCCCGCCGGCGGCGGGCTCGGCCAGTACCTCCGCCTGGCCCGGCGACTGGCCCGGCACGGCACGGTCCACGGCATCCGCGCCGCGGGCCTGCTGCCCGGCGAGCGCCCCGAGCGGAGCGTCCCACGGATGGCGGCCGCCTACCGGGAACTCCTCGACCGGCTGCCCCGACCACCCGCCCTGCTCGCCGGCTGGTCGCTGGGCGGCATCCTCGCCTGGGAGCTGGCCGCCCAGGCCGCTGCCGCGGGGAACGCCGGGGATACGCCGCCGCCCGCCGTCGTCATGATCGACAGCCACCCCGAACTGGAACCGGACAACGCGCTGCTGCGCTCCCACCCACTCGACAGCATCGAACACTCCGTCAGCGGACTGTCCTCGGGCTTCGAGCCGGCGCTGCTGCGCTCCACCGCCGCCGCCCATCTCACCGCCGCACGAGCCCATCGCGTCCGACAGCCCAGCGACACCCCCACGCTCCTGCTCGCCTGCGCGAGCCCCGACCGCGAGGCGCAGATCGCCCGCTGGCGCTCGCTCGCCACCCGCCTCACCGTCCGGGACCTGAACTGCGGCCACTTCGAGATCTTCACCCCACCCCACCAGGACGAACTGCTGGGCCACGTCCAGCCGTTCGTCGACGGGCTCATCGCGGCACGCTGAGCCGCCCGTCCCTTTTGGGGCGGCTCCCGCGCGCTTGACTCCGGCAGCCGTGAAGCCGTGACAGGCGCCGGGGAACTCGCGGGGCCCGGCACCCCAAACCCCTTCCGACGGGCGTAGGTCACAGGGTGCGCAGGGCGCCGCCATCGATGTGGATCATGGTGCCGGTGACGTAGGACGCCGCCGGCGACAGGATGACCGCGGCCAGGCGGCCGAACTCCTCAGGTGTGCCGTAGCGTCGCAACGGGATTTCGGCGGTCCGTTCGGCGCGGGCCCGCGCCGGATCGTCGTTGGCCGACTCCAGGCTTTTGAGCCGGTCGGTGGCGATCGAGCCGACAACGAAGCCGTTGACCCTGATGCCGCGTGGACCCAGCTCGTCGGCGAGTGTTTTGGCGGCCATAGCGAGCCCCGGGCGCAAGCCGTTGGAGACGCTTATGTTCGGCCAGGGGGATTTCACGGACAACGACAGCACGAATCCGATCGATCCGTCGGACGGGAGTACGGGTGCGGCGGCACGGGCGAGGCGCAACGCACCGAGGAATACCGACTCGAAGGAATCCCGCCACTGCTCATCGGTGATCGTGGTGATCGGGCCGGTGGGCGGACCGCCCACGCTGATCAGCACGCCGTCCAACCGGCCGAAGTGGCGCAGGGCGGAGGCCACCATCTGCTCCGCCGCCAGGGCGTCCGCGTTGTCAGCGGCCAGGCCCAGCACGTTCTCCGGGCCGCCCAACGCCGCCGCGGCCTCGTCGACCGCGGCCTGGTTGCGTGAGGAGACCACCACCCGAGCGCCCTCACCGACGAGGGCATGGGCGGCGGCGAGGCCGAGTCCCTTGGTCCCACCGGTGATCAGGAAGACTTTGCCGTCAATTCCCAGGTCCATATGACTCCGCCGGCTCCACTGAATCCGCTGTGTTCGGACGCGAGGAGCGCTGGTATTTCCTTCAACGCACCACCGCAGGCCCGGCCCTGACTCTATCCGAGATCCAACACAGCGCGTGCCACCGCTGGATGGCCCCGATCGGCGCCGTCTCGCCTTTGCCGGCCGGTCGGCTCTTCGAGTCGGCGAGCCGTTCGATTCCTTGGTCACGGTGAATGCGGAACGGAGTGGCGCGCCGAGCAGGCCACCGGGTCGAGGGAGCGGTCGGCCGTGTCCATGAGGCGCAGGCACCCCGCTGCGATGCGATCGGCGTCCCGGAACGCCTCCCCGGCAATGCCCGACACGTCGAGGGAGGTGACCCAGGGCACGAGTTCGGTCGGCGGGCCGTAGCCGAAGCGCCGCGGGTGGGGCGTCCCGTCGGCACGGACGACCGCCACCGTCGCGGTGTCGACGTCGAGCGCTCCGGTGGCGTAGTCCCCCCGGCCGTCCGGGAGGGAGCGCTGGCGGATCTGGCCGGTAGCGGCGAGATGGCGCAGCAGCGGGTCGCTGGTGCGGCGGATGTCGGGCGCCGGCAGGTGGGCCTCGATCAGGCAGCGCGCGACGACCCGGCTGCCGCTCACCGCCGGTGAGTACGCGGCGAACCGCCCGGCGTCCTCGTCGGCCTCGATCAGCATGTGCGGGCCGACCAGGCAGACGGCAGCGCTGTCCATCAGGGCCGACAGCTCCTCCAGCCGGGCGCTCTGCGGTCCCTCCGCGCCCACGTTGTCCAGGGAGGCGAAGGTCCCCAGGACGTGGTCGCGGAAGGACCTGCCGCTGATGCGGCCCTCGCGCGCGAGGTCGCGGACCTGCCGCCGCACCGAGCTCAGCGCGCGGCCGACCGCTTCGGGGCGCGCGCCCTCGGGCCGCAGGTCCGTACGCATCAACCGGGCGGCCCACTCGCGGTATTCGCCGGGGCTGCGGAAGGTCAGCCCCGAGGCCGGCCGGACCAGCGCGTCGACGTCGCGCTGGGAGGCGGAGGTGTCGTCGACCGGCACGGGCGCCGCCGGGGCGTTGCGCAGCCGTCCGATCTCGTGCAGGGCCAGCGGCCAGATGTGGCGGCGGAAGTCGATCGGGCCGCTGCCCGCGCTCTCCCGCAGCCGGGCGGCGAGGTCGACGTCCGGCGCGGAGGGCGGCTCGGAGGCCGGCAGGGAGGGCTGCGGGACGCCGCGGCCCGACCCCGCGAACAGCACGGGCTCGCGCCCGGAGGCCAGGTAGCGCAGCCGTCCGTTCGCCGCGCGCTCGTAGCGGCCGCCGCGTCCCGTGGTCAGCATCGCCACGTAGTCGAAGAAGTTGAGGCCGAGGCCGCGGATCAGGACCGGCTCGCCGGCGGCGATGCCGTCAAGGTTCACGTCGGCCGGATTCGACGCGGGTACGTGGACCAGGCCCCGGGCCCGGGCCCAGCCGGCGAACCAGTCCTCGCCGGCGTCGGGGAGCATGTCGACGTGGCCCTGGGCGAGGACGACCGCGTCCACGGTCAGCGTCAGCTCCCGGCCGTCGGCCGCGGCGATCCGGACCGCCTGGCAGCCGTTCGGGGCGTCGTCCAGCGCGCGGGCGGTGGCGCGGTGGTCGAAGATCTGCACCCGTGCGGGTGCGCTGCGCCGTACGTGGTCGAAGGCCCAGCGGAGGTAACTGCCGTGGAAGGCGCGGGTGGTGCAGGCCGCGGGGGTCAGCGAACGGGCCTCCGCCGCCGCCTGGGGGTCGGCGGGGACGCCGCCGTCGGCCACGGCGCGGGCCCAGTCCCACAGCGTCGGTCCCACGCTGGGCCGTGCGGCACGCTCGCCCGGCAGGGGCGGTTCGCCGAACACCGTCACGCGGGCGCAGGGGCTGTTCATCAGCAGCGACCTGCTCTGGTCGCCGCGCCACACCCGCCCCGCGCCCGGATCGTACGGGTCGATCACATGGAGGTGGACCGGCCGGTCGGACGCGGACGCGGCGAGGCCCGAGCACAGCCGTTGCAGAGCGATCAGGCCCCTCGGTCCCGCCCCCACCAAACCGATGCCGAACGGTTCAACCCGCGTCACGTAGGCTCCTTCGCAACGTCCTCACCCGATGGGGAAGCGTGCTCGGCCGGAGCAGTGTCCGGCAGGCCGGGCGCAGCTCCGGGCCCAGCCCTGGGGGCGGCCTCAGGCCGGCCGCGAAGTGCCCCCTGGTCAATATAATTGACGCCCCGTCATCTCTCCAGCGAGCCTCGCCCCCGCGAGGGCCGGGGGCCCGGGTTTTGGCCACGTCCGGTGACGGGGAATCCGGTTCGCACTTTATAGTGAGCAGCGGTCCGGTTGACTACGACTTCGGGGGCACCGTGGAGGGGGAGGTCTCGCGCCTTTTCGGCGACGGCGCCAAGCGCTATGACGAGGCCCGCTCGCGGCTGGTCCCCCACCTCAACGACTTCTACGGCCTGGCGATCGACGTGGCCGTGCGCGGGCACGGCCCCGCGCCGCGGGTCCTCGACCTCGGCGCCGGTACCGGCCTGTTCAGCGGGGAGCTGGCCCTCCCGCTGCCGAACGCCTCCGTCGACCTGGTCGACTCCTCGGCCGCCATGCTGGCCGTCGCCGACCAGATGCTCGACCTCTACGCGGTGGAACGGACGATCTACGAGCAGGATCTGCGGGCGCCGCTGCCGCAGGGGCCGTACGACATCGTGATCTCCGCCCTGGCCATCCACCACCTTCCACACCCCGACCAGCGCGACCTCTACCGGCGGGTGCGCGAGGTGATGAGGCCGGGCGGCGTGTTCGTCAACGCGGAGCAGGTGGCCGGCGGCACCCCCGCCCTGGACGCGCTGTACGAGGAGACCTGGCACCGCGAGGTGGTCGCGCTCGGCGCGAGCCCGCGGGAGATCGACGAGGCCGTGCAGCGGATGGCCTACGACCTTCCCGCGCCCGTCTCCACGCACCTGAGCTGGCTGGCGGAAGCGGGATTCAGCCAGGTGGACTGCCTCTACAAGAGGTACCGCTTCGCGGTGGTGGCCGGGTGGGTGTGAACGGGACCGGGGGCCGGCCGGCGCGCGGGGCCCGGTCGCGGGTGCGCTGACCGGCGGTCAGGCGGTTTCGTCGCGCGCGTCCTCGGTCTCGGTCCCGGGTGCGAGCGGGTCCCCCGGCGGGAAGTCGCCGTCCTCCCAGGAGGCGGTGAGGCAGCGGGCGGCGCGGGCGGCCTGGAGGCGCAGCCGCTCGATGTTGGGCACGATCCGCTGCATGGGGCCGCTCACCGACAGGGCGCCGAGTATCCGTTTGGGGCCGGTCATCACGGCCGCGCTGACACTGGCGACGCCGACTTCGCGTTCGGCGATGCTGTAGGCGGTGCCTTCCAGGCGGATACGGTCGAGTTCCGCTTTGTCGATGTCGCCGAACTGCTGCCAGTCGTCGGACCAGGCGAGCAGGATCTTCGCCCCGGACCCGGCGTTCAGCGCGAGGCGCTCGCCGACGGCGACGGTCTCCCGCAGCCCGGTGGGGCGGTCGACGGCTGCGACGCAGAGGCGCTCGCGGCCCTCGCGCACGTAGAACTGCACGCTCTCGCCGGTCTCCTTGTGGAGGGTGCCCAGCACGTCGCGGACCGTGGTCAGCCACGGCAGGGCGGCGACGGCCGCGGTGCCCCAGGACAGGACGCGGGTGCCGAGCAGGTACTCCCCGGCGCTGGTCCGCTGGACCACGTCGTGCGACTGGAGGGCGGCGGCGATGCGGTAGATCGTGGAACGCGCTATGCCCGTCTCCTGGGCGAGTTCGGCAGGCGAGGAGCCGCCGCCGGCCAGGGCGTCGAGGACCGCGATGACACGGTCCACCATGACGATCCCTGACTCTGTGCTTCGCTGCGTCAATCTGCTCTCCACGAGGACCGTCCGTCGCCTGTCAGTCCTCGGACGCTATCAGGCACTTTACCGGGTGCCTTCGCGGTCGTGCCAGGTCCGGTGGCCGGTGCGGACGCCCCGGGTGGTCCGGGTGGCCCGGTCCCGGGCACCGGTTCCCCCCGGGGCGGCCGCTCGCCGGCCGTGCGCGGCCTACCCCGAGACGGGGTTGCGGAGCACTCCGACTCCGGCGATCCCCACCTCCACCACGTCGCCGTCGTGGAGGGCCGCGCTGCCCTCCGGGGTGCCGGTGAGCAGAACGTCCCCCGGCAGCAGCGTCATCAGGGCGCTGAGGCCCGCGACCAGCTGGTGGACGCTTCGCACCAGGCCGGCGGTCGAACCCGACTGCCGGACTTCGCCGTTGACCCGGGTGGTGATCTCCGCGTGGAGCGGGTCGAGGTCCGTGGTGATCGACGGGCCGAGCGGGCAGAAGCTGTCGAAGCCCTTGGCCGTGGTCCACTGGCCGCCGTCGCTCCCCACGTCCCACGCCGTGACGTCGTTGGCGCAGGTGTAACCGAAGACGGCCCCGTCGGCCTGCTCAGGGGCGATGTCCCGGCAGACCCGCCCGATGACGACGGCGAGTTCGCCCTCGAAGCGGGTGTCGCGGGAGATCCGCGGCAGGACGACCGGGTCGTTGGGCCCGATCACGGCGGTCGGCGGCTTGAGGTGGACCACGAGGCGGCCGGCCTCCTCGGCGCGGCCGCCGTAGTTCCGGCCGATGACGATGATCTTCCCCGGCTCGGCCGGGGCGAGCAGCAGTTCCTCCTCGAACAGGACCAGTTGGCCCGACTCGGCCGCCACCCCTTCGTGGAGATCGCGCACGATCTCCACGAAGGTCTCCCCCTTCAGCAGGTGGACGGTCCCGGAGGCACGGTCCACCCGCCCGTAGGAGGCGCCCCGCTCGGTGCGCACGCGCACGATCTCCATCAGTGCACCCCCTTCGCGGCCCAGATGCCGGTCGTCGGGTTCCAGTCCAGCACCCGCACCGAGGCGACCAGGCCGGCCTGGGTGAAGGGGTCGGCCGCCAGGACGTCGTCCAGGTCGGACCGGTCGGCGGCGCGGTAGACCAGCAGGCCGCCGTTGACACCGGCCACCGGTCCCGCCGCCAGCAGGACGCCGCGCTCGATCAGTTCCTCCAGGTACGCGCGGTGCTGCGGGACCCAGCCGGCCCGGGCGCCGCGGTCCCCCACGTAGGTGCGCTCCACGACAAAGGTTCCCATCGGTGCTCTCCTTCCACGGTGTGTCGCCCCCCTGGTGAGGGGAGCCGGTCAGATGAGCAGTCCGCCGTTGACGTCGATGACGGTGCCGGTGGTGTACCCGGCCTCCTCGGAGCAGAGGTAGAGCACGCTGCCCACCGCCTCGGCGACGGTGCCGAGCCTCCCCACCGGGATCTTGGACAGGACCTGCTCGCGCTCGGCCGCGGGGCGCCGCTCCCACGCCGTCGCGATCCGCTCGGTGGCGATCGGGCCGTGCGCGACGGCGTTCACCGTCACCCGGAACGGCGCGAGTTCGTAGGCGACCTGCTTGGTCAGCCCGACGACGGCCGCCTTCGCGGCCACGTACGCGGCGTTGCTGAAGTGGCTGTACGTACGCCCGCCGGCGGAGCTGAAGTTGACGACGCGGCCGTAGCCGGCCCGCCGCATCGCGGGGACACACAGCCGGATCGCGGTGAGCACCGGGACGACGTTGCGGGCCAGCGACTCGGTCAGGAACGCCTCGTCGAGGTCGGTGACCGGAGCCACCCGGGTGTCGCCGCCCACGCCGTTGACCAGGATCTGCGGCGCCCAGCCGGCGCTGAGGGTGGCGAGCTGTTCCTCGGTGCTGCGCACGTCGGTGATGTCCACGTGCAGGGTGCGGACCTCCGTGAGCTCGGCGACCTCGCCGGCCAGCTCCTTCAGGGCCGCGCCGTCGCTGTCGAGGAGCACCAGCCGGTCGCCGCGGCGGGCGAGGGCGCGGGAGAGTTCCGCGCAGATGCCGCCCGCGGCTCCGACGACCAGGGCGGTTCGCGGGGTCGCGGTCACAGGTCTTCCGTCCTCTCCGGAGAGGTGCGCAGGTACGGCGTGAGGGCCGCGGACGGGGCGAGGCCGTGGCCGTGGCCGGCCACCGGCGGGGCCAGCCCCCGGTCGCGGTCGATGGCGAAGGCGGGCTCGGTCAGCGGGGTGGGGAACCACTCGTCCTGGCGCCCGGCCTCGACGGTCACCGGGTCGTACAGCCGGGCGGCGAGGGTCCGGCCGACCGACCACAGCGGCCCCACCTCGCCCACCTGGACGCCGAGTTGGACCCGCATGCCGTGGTCGGCCGCCCGCGCCGCGGTGCGCAGCGCGGGCAGCAGCCCGCCGCATTTGGAGACGCGCACGTTCACCAGGGACGCGGCGCCGGCGGCGGCGGCCAGGTCGACGTCCACCGGGTCCACGGCCGACTCGTCGAGCATGACCGGGACGCCGAGTTCCTGGATACGGCGCATCGTCGCCCAGTCCCGCGGGGTGGTGGGCTCCTCCAGCCAGTCCGGCCGGGCCTGGTCACGCAGCAGGCCGGCGCCCTTGAGCGCGTCCTGCGGGTCCCACGCGCCGTTCGCGTCGACCGACAGGCCCACCTCGTCGCCGAGGGTCCTGCGCACCTCGACCGCCCGCCGGGCGGTCTCCTCCGGGTCGCCCAGCGCCTTGAGCTTGACGTGGGCGAGGTGGGAGCGCGCCGAGGCGCCGAGGGCGCCGAACTGCTCGGCGGGTGAGCGGCTGAGGTCCACCACCTGGCTGACCGGCCGCGGGGGCACCCGGCGTTCGGCCAGGGCGCCGTCGACGCCGGGGCAGGCGTCGATGACGGCCTCCATGGGCAGTCCGTGCCGGCGGCACAGCGCGTCGAGCAGGGCGGTCTCCAGTGCGGCGGCCGCGGCCGGTGCCCGTCGCAGGCCGCCCAGCAGCCGTGGCAGGTCCAGGTCGGCCAGTACCGCTACGGCGGGGCCGAAGTCGAGGCCGGACAGCAGCACGTCCAGCACCGCGGTGTCCAGACCGGTCAGCGCGGTGTGCGCGCTGACCAGCGTCTCGCCGGTGACGTAGGGCCGTGGTGCGCCCTCGCCCCAGCCCTGGACACCGTCCCAGCGCAGGTGGAGCAGGACGGACCGGGTGCGGCTGTGGGAGTGGGTGGCGTGGGCGAAGGGGCGGTGCAGCGGGACCTGTGCGATGCGGACGTCCAGGTCGGATATCACGCCTGGGTCCTCTCCCGGCAGACGGTGTGGAGCACCGCCGTGTCGGCCAGCCAGTCCCACAGTTGCCGGCGCACCGCCGAGAACTCCAGGTAGTGGGTGTCCGCGGCGAAGTGCACCTCGACCGCCTCCGGCTGGAGGCGGGCGAGTTCGCGGCGCGCCACGTCCAGGTCGATGATCGCGTCCCGTTCGGGCCTGGCGAAGTACACCGGGCCGCGTACCGCGAACGGGCACCAGGGTCCGGCCGCGGTGTAGGCGAGTTCGAGCTCGGCCATGACCGAGCGGAACCGGTCGCTGACCTGACGGAGCATCAGATGGTCGTTGGCCATGACCGCCAGGTAGCGCGGGTCGTCGGTGTAGTCGGTGTCGGACAGGGCGACCGGGGTGCGGCAGGTCCCCTCCAGCTTCAGCTGCTCCGCCATGCCGTCCCTGCCGAGCCGGGCATGCTGCTGGCCGAGGGCAGGCGCGCAGAACACGGCGGCGTCGGGGGTGATGCGCGTGGTGGACAGCAGCGCGGCCAGCAGGCTACCGCCGAAGCTCTGGCCGACGACGGTCAGCGGCAGCCCGGGCGTGCGGTCGCGGACCACGTCGAACAGCGCCGCGTAGTCGTCCAGCACGCTCGCGGCGGAGGGGAGGTGGCCGCGCAGGCCGCCGCTGGCACCGGAGCCGCGGCGGTCCGGCGCGTAGACCGCGATCCCCCGTCCGGCGAGTTCGGCGCCGGTCTCGAAGAGCCAGCCGGCGTGGCTCTGCAGGCCGTGGATGTAGAAGAGGGCCGCTTCGGGGGCTCGGTCGGTCGGGAGCCACCGGTGGAGGCTGAGCGGGGTGCCGTCCGCAGCGGGGAACTCCTCGGTGCTGCGAGCGACCGGTAACGTTGCGTCATGGTCCATGGGCATGGCGAGGCGATGACCTCTCATGGCAGAAGGGCTGGGGTGCCGCGGCCGGTGGCCCGGCGCGGTGGTCACCGGCGGACGGTCAGGCCCATCTCGGTGACGATGTCCAGCAGCGCGTCGTTGCGCTGTATCCAGTGGTGCTTGATCTGCATGGCCGCGGCTCCGCGCCGGCGCTGCTCCTCGGCGATCAGGCCGAAGCTTCCGGCGACGAGCGGCAGGACCCGCAGCGGGGTGAGCCGGTCGGTACGGCGCTTCTCCGCGTACTCGGAGTTGAGCCGTTGCAGCGCGCGTTCGGCGCCGACGGCGAGCTCGGCCTCGGCGACGGCGCCCAGGCCCTCGGGCCACTCCACGGCGATGACGTATCCGGGCGGGGTCCCCCACGAGGGGATGCAGGTGAACAGGGGCAGCGCGCCCCAGGCGGGGGCGAAGGCCAGCCGCAGGGCGTCGTGGATGTGGGTCTCGGTGAGCTTCTCGCCGGTGAACGAGCTGGCGAAGCCGGCCCGGCCGGAGAACTCCAGCCGGGGCACGGCGCCCACCTTGCCGACGACCTTGTAGACGTCCCCGATGTCGTACCGGTAGAGGCCGTTGGCCTGGCTCATCACCAGGCGGTAGGAGCGGCCGACCTCCACCTCGTGGAAGTCCAGGGTCTCGGCGTCGGACGCGAGCGGGCCGCCGTCGTCGCCGTCCTCGTACGGGGCGAACTCGTACCACCCCTGGTCGACGGCGAGCGGGCCGGCCGACGGGTGGTCGTCGACGGGGAGGGTGACGATGCCCTCGGTGCCCGTCGTGCTGAAGGGCAGCTTCGGGATGCCGGGCGTGACGTTCTCCAGCCAGTCCCGGTACAGGCCGGCGGAGGCGGAGTTCCAGCACACCACCAGGGAGAGGTTGGGCCACAGGTCGGTGAGGCGCAGGCCCGCGTCGCCGCGGTCGAGCATCAGCTGGATGCGCCGGGCGAGTTCGGGATCGGCGGACGCGCCCTGGAAGGGGCGTCCGGCCACGGTGCCCTCGTGCACGTCCCGGACGAGTTCCGTTCCGCGCGCGGCGAGTTGCTCGGCCAGGCCGACGATCTTGGAGGGGTTGAGGGTGACCAGCAGCCGGACGTCGCCGCCCACCAGCAGCCGCAGCTTGCGGTAGAGGCTGTCGCCGTACTCCTCGTCGTCGTCACCGGTGAACCAGGGGGTGTCGTACCACGGCGGCACCCAGTCCTCGGCTCCGACCGCGCCGGGCCGGCGGGAGATGCTGTAGACGGGGAAGCCCTGGTGCTCGACGGCGACGGGAGCGCGCTCCCAGGACAGGTCGAGCAGGCCGGAGCTGAACGGGCGCGGCCGGCCGACCTTCTCGAAGTAGAGCCCCCACTGGGCATAGAGGCCGCGGCCGCGGTAGTGGTCGCGCCAGTGCCGGGTGCTGGGAACGTACTTGGGCAGCCCGGAGGAGCCGGACGTCTTGAGGAAGGCGTAGGGCGCGCTGCGGGTGAGGACCTGCGGCTCGCCCGCCAACTGGCGTTCCACGTAGGGGCGGAAGCCCTCGTAGTTGCGGATCGGCAGGGCCCGCTTCCACTGCGCGGAGGTGGCGACGGAGCCCAGGTGGTGCTGGCGGCCGAAAGCGGTGCTCCTGGCCTGGTCGAGCAGGTCCTGGAGTACGTCGTCCGCCACCTGCCCGGGGTTGAGGCACAGCGCTCGCTGCCAGCTGAGCGCGCTTTGCGTGCGGGCGAAGAAGTCGCCGCCGCCATGGAGTTTCGGCAGCGCGGGAGAGGATGTATGAAGATTCATTCTACTTCCCTCGGATGATGAAGCCGGAGAAATGGATCTCATTTCTCCGGCTTCAATCATGTCGCATATCCGTGCGAACGAAAAGGGAAACCGTCAGGCGTTGTTGCGGTTTTAACGTGCCCGCAACCGAGCGCTCGCGGCGGCCTTCAGACGTTCACCGTGGACGCCGCATTGGCGCCGGCGATGCGGCCGAAAACCAGGCATTCGGTGATGTTGCTCGCCCCCTGGTAAAGGTATCCCCACACCGAGCCGAATTCTCCGGCCGAGAACAGCCGCGGAATCGGGTTCCCGTCGGTGCCGATGACCCGCCCCTGCTCGTCCCGCCTGGCGCCGCCCTGGGTGTTGAGGACCACCGGGTGCAGCGGGATCGCGTAGAACGGGGGCGCCAGCGGTTTCAGGGTGGCCGCCGAGCGGCCGAACTCGGTGTCCTGCCCGTCGGCACAGGCCGCGTTGTAGCGGGTGAGAGTGGCGGTGACCACGGACGCGTCCATGTCGAGCCGTTCGGCCAACTCCTCCACCGAGCCGGCCTCGACGATCCAGCCGCGCTCGACCTCCGCCGCGTTGTCAGGGCTCCAGCGGTACAGGTCGCGGTTGTAGCCGCTCGTGTTCCAGGTGAGCGGCCCGGCCAGCCGGGTCTGCTCGTTGAAAATCGCCCAGCTCGGTATCCGCGGGAACTCCACGTTCTCGGCGTCGAAGTGGGAGAACACCCGGTAGAACTCGTGCAGCTCGATTCCGGTCTCGTCGACGTAGCGGTTCCCGGCCCGGTCGGTGTAGATAAATCCGTCGGACGGGAAGAAGATGCCGAACGCCGCCTCGAACTCCGGTGCCTGAAAACCGACGATGGTGGAGGTGCGGGTCATGTGCCACAGGTCGGCGCCGACGCGTTGCGCCATACGTATACCGTCCCCGGTGTTGCCGGGGTTCCCGGCGAACTTCAGCGGCTTGGGCGGCGCGTAGTCCCATTTCAGTTCCGGGTCGTTCTCGAAGCCGCCGCAGGTCAGCACGACGCCCTTGCGGGCCCCGATCGTGATCTGCCGGCCGCCGGCCGTCGCCACGACGCCGACCACCCCGCCCGACGCGTCGGTGAGCAGGTCGCGCGCCGCGGTGCCCAGCCGGACCTGGACCGACCGCTCGGCCACGTTGCGGGACAGCAGGTTCCACAGCCGCAGGGACGGTGGGACGTCGGCGTCGCCGCGGATGCAGTACTTGTCGAAGTTCCCGCTGCCGCCGGGCACCTTGGGGAAGCCGGGGCCCTTGATGGTGCGCGGGTAGGTGCCGGAGACGATGAGCTGCTCGGGGATGTGCAGGTCGCCGCCGAGGTCGGCGACCCATTTGACCAGCGAGCGCGCCTCGGTGACCAGCGCTTCGAGCACCGGGCGCGGGGTCGTCCCGAAGCAGAGCCGGTCGAGGTAGTCGGTGAAGCCCCGCACGGCCTCGTCGCTGTCCCGGGGGATCACGCAGTTGCCGCCGCTGACACGGGAGTTGCCGCCGGGCTGGGCCATCTTCTCCAGGATCACCACCTCGGCCCCGGCGTCGTGGGCGGTGATGGCGGTGGCGGCTCCCGCGTAGCCGTAACCGATGACGACGACGTCGGTCTCCACGTCGAAGGACTGCTGCTCTGCCATCCGCATGTGTGCTCTCCTGACTGGTGAGTCTGGTGCGATGCGATTGCGTGCGCTCGACCGATCCGCTGATCCGCCGGTCCGGCGGTCCCGCGGTCCGGCGGTCAGGCGGTCAGGCGTGCGAGGGCTGCCCGATGCGCGAAGGTCTCCGCAGGACGCCCGGGTTGGCCAGGTACTGCGGCGGCCGCCCGTCGAGCAGGGCGGTGACGTTGCGGATCGCGGTGGGGGCCAGCGAGTCGAAGAGCTCTCGGGTGTGCCCCACGATGTGCTCGGTGAGGATGACGTTGTCGAGCCGGCGCAGCGGGTGGTCCGCGGGCACCGGTTCCACCGCGAAGGTGTCGATCGCCGCGCCGCGCAGCCGGCCGGAGGTGAGGGCGCGGGCGAGCGCCGCCTCGTCGACCAGCCCGCCGCGCGCGGTGTTGAGCAGGACCGCGCCGGGCTTCATCCGGGCGAGCTCGTCGGCGCCGATCAGGCCGCGGGTGGTGGCGGTCAGCGGCAGGTGGAGGCTGACCACGTCGCTCCGGCCCAGCAGGGTGTCGACGTCGGTGAACTCGACGTCCGCGGCGTCCTCGGTGCCCGCGTAGTGCTCGGGGCGCCGGGTGGCGACCAGTATCCGGCCGACCCGCCAGCCGCGCAGCCGGGCGACCACCTCGCGGGCGATCCGCCCGTAGCCCAGCAGGCCGACCGTGGAGCCGGCCAGCATCCGGCCGGTCTGCTCGTAGGGTGCGGGCCTGGCCAAAGAGCGCGCCAACTGGGCTTGTTTGGCGGGGAGTTCGAGCATGAGGGCGGACATCAGCATGACCGTGGACTCGGCCATGCTCTCCATGTTCTGCGGGGTGGCCCCGTTGGCGACCAGGACGCCGTGGGCGGTGGCCGCGTTCAGGTCGCAGGACGCGGTGCTGCTGGAGGCGAAGACCACGCCCCGCAGGTTCTCCGCCCAGCCCATCAGCTCCGGTCCGATCAGCGTCCGCGAGCTGATCACGGCCACGGCCGCCCGGGCGAAGTAGCGCGGCCACTGGTGCGGCGGGTAGTCGGTCCTGGCCGGCGCGGGCTCCGCGGGCCCTCGAACGACCCGTACCCCCGCCCGCTCGAAGTGCTCCGCCACCTGCGCGAGTACGTCACCGAGCACGTGGTCGTCGCCGACGAATATCTCCGGAACCCGCGGCGTGGTGGTCATCGTCCCTCCCCGTGGTGGTGCGGCGGCCCGGCCCCTTCATGTGACGCGCCGGACCGACCGGTTGTCGTTGTCCATGCCGAACGCCGCGGCCGCGGCCAGGAAACGCCCGACCGCGTCGTCGGTCATCCAGGCCATGTGCGGCGTGACCAGCACCCGCGGGTGCGCGGCCAACGGGTCCCGTGCCGGCAGCGGCTCCACGTCCAGGACGTCCAGGGCCGCACCGCCCAGCAGGTCCGCCCGCAGCCGGCGGCGCAGCTCGGCCATGTCCAGCAGGGCGGCGCGGGCGGTGTTCACCAGCAGAACATCGGGCCGCAGCAGCGCCAGCCTGCGCGCGTCGAGAATGCCGCGGGTCTCGGGTACCGCCCGCAGGTGCAGGCTGACGACCTCCGACTCGGCCAGCAGCGTGTCGAGTTCGCGGCGCCGGACGCCGGCGGCGCGCGCGGCCTCCTCCCCCAGCGACGGCGACCACGCCGCCACGTCCATGCCGATGGCCTGGGCCAGCCAGGCCAGCCGGGCGCCGATCCGGCCCCAGCCGACGATGCCGAGAGTGCGCCCGGCCAGATCCCGGCCGGCCACGGAGCGCCAGTCGCCCGGCGCACCGACCGCCGACGGCAGGCGGTGGGCCAGCGCGAGCATCACGGTGAGCGTGAACTCGGCGACCGTATCGGCCGCCAGGCCCGGCGTGTCGTAGACCTCGACGCCGGCCGCGCGCATCGCCGCCGTGTCCACCACGCCGGCGGCCGGCCCGGCGATCACGACCCGGCGGGGCCGCTCGGCCACCAGCGCCTCGGTGTCCAGTGCGCCCGAGTCGAAGAAGTGCAGGACGCTGTCGGCGCCGCGGATACGGTCCGCCCACGCCGCGGGTGACCCGGGCGCGCCCGGGTGCACCTCGATCCGCAGGCCGGCCTCGGGGTGGGAGCGCCGCACCAGGTCGGCGAGGCCGGGGTAGCCGTGGCAGGCGGGCATGACGAGCGTGCCCGCCGCCGCGGCCGCCCTCGTCGGCCCGGCCGCTGTGCGCTCAGGCCGCGACATGCCAGTTGTGCAGGTACGGAAGGCGCTGGGCAACCTCGGAGATGGCTGCGCCGGCTTCTGACAGGGTGGTCAGGGTGTCCCAGTTCCCGGCCACGAAGCGCCGGCGCTGCGACTCGTTGATGGTCACCGGCCAGCGCAGGGAGCCCGCCCGCAACTCGCTCCGCTCCAGGTCGACGACGACTTCGAGGGCCGGGTCCGCGTCCACCGCGGCCCGCGCCGCGGCGGCGTCGACGGGCGTCAGCAGCACGCACGGCAGGCCGATGGTCGCCGAGTTGCCGCTGAAGATCTCGCCGAAGCTCACTCCGGCGATCGCCCGGATGCCCCAGCGGTGGAGCGCCTTCGGGGCGTGCTCGCGCGAGGAGCCGCAGCCGAAGTTCTCCGCGGTCAGCAGGACGGACGCGGTGGCGTGCTCGGGCGCGTCGAACGGGTGCGCCCGGCCCGCCGCGGTGGCGATGCGGCGGTCGCCCTCGAAGACGTGGTCGCCGAGCGCGTCAAAGGTGAGCGACTTCAGGTACCTGGCGGGGATGATCCGGTCGGTGTCGATGTCGTCGCCGTGCAGCGCGATGGCTGTGCCGCGCACGGAGACCAGGGGTTGAACGGGGATCGCCATGGAGTGCCTTTCTCGGATTTTCGGTGTGGCGGGCGGTCACGCGGCGCGGGAGCCCGATGCGTCGGCCCGGCGGGGCCGTGCGGGTCCCGCGGGCCGGTCGGGCTGTGCGGGCCGTGCGAGCTGTGCGGGTCACGCGGGCCGGTCGGGCTACGCGAGCTGTGCAGGTCACGCAGGCCGTGCGGGCTGTGCGGGTCACGCGGGCCGTGCACGCCGTGCGAGTCACGCAGGCCGGGCAAGCCGTGCGAGTCACGCGAGCCGTGCAGGTCACACGAGCCGTGCGGGCTGTGCGGGCTGTGCGGGTCACGCGAGCCGTGCAAGCCGTACGGGTCACGCAGGCCGGTCGGGCTGCGCGAGCTGTGCGAGCTGTGCAGGCCGTGCGGCTCACGCAGGCCGTGCGGCTCACGCAGGCCGGTCGGGCTACGCGAGCCGTGCGAGCTGTGCGGGGGTCACGCGGGCCGTGCGAGCTGTGCAGGTCACGCAGGCCGTGGGGGTCATGCGAGCCGTGCAGGCTGTGCGGGCTGTGCGGGTCACGCGAGCCGTGCAAGCCGTGCGGGGGTCACGCAGGCCGTGCGGGCCGGTCGGGCCGGTCGGGCCCGGTCGCATTCTCTGGCCGGCCGGTTGAACGCCCCGGCCGGCCGGTTGAATCGCTCCGGCGGCCGGTCGGCCGGATTCGGTCAGACCGGTCAGACCGGTCAGGCCGGTCGAGCTGAGTCGGGACCGGCCGGGACCAGTCGAGACGCGTCGGCGAGGCCGAACACCTCGCGCGGGTCGGCGACCGCGCCGCGCACCGCTGCCGCGGCGACCGCCAGCGGCGACATGATCAGGGTCCGGCCGGTCGCCGCCCCCTGCCGCCCCTTGAAGTTCCGGTTGGAGGACGAGGCCGCCGTCTCCCCGTCCGCGAGCCGGTCCTGGTTCATCGCGATGCACATGGAGCAGCCCGGCTGCCGGAACTCGAAGCCGGCCCGTTCGAACACCACGTCCAGCCCTCGCTCCACCATCTGGGCCCGCACCTCGTGGGAGCCGGGGACTGCCAGGGCCCGTACCCCCTCGGCCACCTTGGCGCCGCTGCGCACCAACTCCTCGGCCACCGCCTCGAAGTCCGACAGCCGCCCGTTCGTGCAGGAGCCGAGGAAGGCCACGTCGATGCGGATGCCGGCGACCGGTTGGCCCGGTTCGACCCCCATGAACGCGCGGGCGTCCGCCAGGGCCGCCTCCTCGTCGCCGGAGGCCCGCTCCGGCACCAGACCGTCGACCGGGACCGACTGCGCGAGGTTGACGCCCCAGGTGATCATGTGGCCGATGGCGGCGCCGTCGAAGACGACCTTGTCGTCGTACACGGCGTCGTCGTCCGACCGCAGCGAGCGCCACCAGGCGACGGCGCGGTCCCAGTCCTCGCCCTGCGGCGCGCTGGGCCGGCCGTCGAGGTAGGCGAAGGTCGTCTCGTCGGGGTTGCAGTAGCCGACGAGCGCGCCGCCCTCCACCACCATGTTGCACACGGTCATGCGCTCGTCCATGGACATGGCGTCGACCACCGGGCCGCCGAACTCGTACGCGTAGCCGACGCCGGCCTTGGAGCCGAGGTGGTGGATGACGTGGAGGATGACGTCCTTGGCGGTGATGCCGGGGGCCAGCGCGCCGGTGATCTCGATGCGCCGCACCTTGAGCCGCTTGGTGACCACGGTCTGGGTGCCGAGCACGTCGCGCACCTGCGAGGTGCCGATACCGAAGGCCAGGGCGCCGAAGGCACCGTGCGTGGCGGTGTGCGAGTCGCCGCACACGATCGTCAACCCGGGCTGCGTCAGACCGCGTTCGGGGCCGACGACGTGCACGATGCCGTTCTCCCGGCGCTCGGGCGACAGGAAGCGCAGCCCGGCGGAGGAGGTGTTCGCCTCCAGCGCGCTGATCATCGCCTCGCTCAGGGGGTCGGCGAAGGGGCGGGCGACGTCGTCGGTGGGGATGACGTGGTCGACGGTGGCCACGTTCCGCTCCGGGTAGGCCACCTTCATCCCGCGCTCGGCCAGCATCGAGAACGCCTGCGGGCTGGTGGCCTCGTGGATCAGGTGCAGGCCGATGAACAGCTGGTACTGGTCCTCACCCAGTTCACGCACCACATGCAGGTCGAAGACCTTGTCGTACAGAGTCGAGGTCATGGTCGTTCTTCTCCTTGTGCAAGGGCGTGGACTGTGGTGGTGGAAGATCAGGAGTGGCCGGCGGTGACGCCGCCGTCGACCAGTACGGTCTGGCCGGTGACGTAGCTGCTCAGCGGACTGGCCAGCCAGAGGGCGGCGTTGGCCACCTCTTCGGGCGCTCCGAGCCGCTTGAGGGGGGCCCGGCTGCTGCGGGTGGCGAGCGCGCCGGCGTCCGCGTAGAGGGAGCGCAGGAGTTCGGTGTCGGTGGACCCCGGGCTCACCACGTTGACCCGGACCCCGGAAGCGGCGTACTGCAGCGCGGCGGACTTGCTCAGGCCGATCACCGCGTGCTTGGTCGCCGAGTACAGCGGGCTCTTGGCGTGGCCCAGGTGCCCTGCCACCGAGGCGCAGTTGACGATGGAGCCGCCGCCCGACGCCAGCATCCGGGCCACCTGGTGCTTCATGCAGCTCCACAGGCCGTGCAGATTGGTGCCGACGACGAGGTCGAAGTTCTCCTCGTCGTCCTCGTGCAGCGGACCGAACCGGCCGAAGGTGCCGGCGTTGTTGAACGCCGCGTCGAGGCCGCCGAAGCGGCCGACGGTCTGCTCGACCAGATCGGCGACCTCGTCCTCCCGCGCGACGTCGGTGCGGACGGCGAGGGCGACGTCCGGGTGCGGCAGCAGGAGGCGGGTCTCCTCCAACTGGTCGGCGCGGCGGCCCGCGACGACGACGTGCGCCCCGGCCCGCGAGAACGCGACCGCGGCCGCGCGTCCGATGCCGCTGCTCGCGCCGGTGACGAGCACCACCTTGCCGCTGAGCCCGAACGCGTCGCTCAACGCCTGGTCTTCCGAGGGTGATTCGACGATCGAGGTGGAGGGTGCCACAACTACTCCCATCAGAGCCTGCGGTCGTGCCCGGGGACTTGCCCCCCGACGCCAGCGGCGGAGTGCTGTCCACCGTACGGGAATCGATTCTTGCACGGCAAGAGAAGAAATCCGGGCGCCGCCGTGACAAAGGCGGGCGAAGCGCCTCCCCTCGGCGCGTCAAATGGCCCGATCTCGTGGCAACATGACGCGAAGTCAAGGAACGCCGTCAGCTGATCAGCTTTCAGGACTGTCCATTGGGTGAGGTGCTAGTCTCATTATTCGCAGTGGAGACCCTCGACCTGAAGGAACTGTCCGATGGCAGACGAGTCGATCGCGGGCGGGTACACGGGCACCAGGCCACCCCGGACGGCGGAGCCCGCAGAGATCCCCTCAAGCACGCCGGGCGGCGACCGGCTCCGCGTGACCATGGCCTACGCCGGCGGCGTCCTCGGTCCGCTCGGCGGCGGCGTCGTCTCGCCGATGATGTTGCAGATCGGCCTCTCGCTGCACGCGTCGACGAGCGAGGTGGCCACCTCGCTCACCACCTACTTCGTGGCCTTCGCCGCCGCCCAACTGGTCTCAGGGACACTGGGCGAGCGCTGGGGCCGCAAGCGGACCGTACGCACCGCGTACCTGGTCTACGCGGTGGGGTCGGTGGCCTGCGCCCTGGCACCGAACCTCTCCGTCCTGCTGGTCATGCGGGCGGTGCTGGGCGTGGCGAACGCCTTCACCTCCCCGCTGCTGCTGGCGGGGCTGGCGGACATCGTCCCCAAGGAGCGGCTGAGCCGTTCGGTCGGGATCTACGCCAGCTGCCTCGCCGCCGGCCAGTCCTTCGCGCCGCTGGTCGGCGGCCTGGCGGCCGGCTCGTCCTGGCGGCTGGGCTTCGTCGTCGTCGCCGTCGCCGCGGCCGTGCTCGCCCTCTTCCCGCCCCCCGGCGAGCCCCGGCCCGGCGCGTCGGCGCCGCCGTGGCGACCGCTGATCAGCCGGCGGATGGCCTGGCTGTCGGCCGCGGCCTTCGCCTCCTACATGGGCGCCTCGGCGCTGCCGTTCCTGGTCTCGGTCTACGCCGAGGAGCACTTGGGCCTGGGCTCGGGCGTCACCGGTGTGGTCGTCCTCGGCTTCGGCCTCGCCGGCCTGCTCCTCGGCGCCTCGTGGGGCTCGCTCACCGACCGCTACGGCGCGAAGCTCTGCGGGACCGTCGCGGCCGTGGTCAGCGCGGTCTTCGTCACGCTGTGCGGCATCACCGGCTCCGGCGTCACCCTGGCGCTCGCCTGGCTGGGGGCCGGCGTGAGCGCGTCCATGGTCACCGTGGCGCTCCAGAACCTCACCGTCCGGGCGGTCCCCGGCAACCGCAGCGGCTCCCTCTCGGCGGTCTCGGCCTTCCGCTACAGCGGATCGGCCATCGCCCCGCTGTGCTGGCTGCCGATCTACAACTCCTCGCCGTCCGCCTCTTTCGTGGCCGCCGGAGCGACCGCGCTCCTCGCCGCGGTGGCCCTCCCCCTGGTCCGTACCGGCCCCGAGCAGCCGGCCCGCGCGGGCGCCTGACCGCACTCCCCCGACTCCCCCGACTCCTCCAACTCCCCCGCACCATCGGTATCCGTCAAGTTTCGGACTCGTCGAGCAACGTGACGTCGGAAAGGAACTCCTGTGAGTGATCCCTCTGGTCTCCGCATCCTGGTGCTGAACGGCCCCAACCTCAATCTCCTCGCCGAGCGCGACCCGTCCCTCTACGGGCGGACGACGCTCAAGGAGATCGAGCATCAAGTCACCGCCCTCGGCGAGGAGTTGGGCGTCTCGGTCACCTGCGACCAGCGCAACTCCGAAGGGGAGATCGTCACCCTCCTCCAGGACAGCCGCACGGCCTACGACGGCGTGGTCCTGAATCCCGGCCCCCTGTCGCACTACAGCTACGCGCTGCGCGATGTCGTGGACGTGATCAGCACCCCGGTGGTCGAGGTGCACATCTCCAACATCCTCGCCCGGGAGGCGTTCCGGCAGACCAGCGTCACCTCACCGGCCGCGCAGGGGGTCATCTGCGGCTGCGGCGCGTTCGGTTACGAGCTGGCGCTGCGCGCGGTGCTGCACCGCATCGCGCAGAAGCAGGACCCCGCCGTCCGGTAGTGCCGTGACCGGCAGGGTTCACCGGTGCGCGGCACCCGGCACAGCGCTGGCAGGAGGGCCGCCCCTCCTCCCGCGCCGGCCGCGCCGGCACCCGACGGGACGGGCACGACGTGCGAAGGGCCCCAAGCCCCAACCCATCCGCCACCCCGGGCGGTGGGGCCCGCGGTTCGCGGTGGTTGCGGTGACGGCCCGGGGCGGAAGCGGCGGTGCCCGCCGCGGGCGCCGGGGAAATCCGAGGTCGCCGGGGAACGGCCCGTCAGGTGGGTGAGGAGGCGACGGCAGACCGGCCGCGGCATCCGGACCTCACCCTCCTCCCCCGCCGCCACCAGCCGCTTCGCCGCAGCCGCCGGCGCCGACACGTCGTCCCGGCCGGCGTCGGCCGCCCGCGCCGGGACGGCCGACGCCCGCTCCGCTGCGGACCGTGGGGTGGCCGCTGGGTCGTCAGGCGGACGCGACCGGCCGGGACCGCGGAGCCGAGCGGCCGATCCGTCCCGCTCGGGTTCGCGGTCTGTCGGCCCGACCGTCGACGCGGCCCCGCGCCGCACCTCCACCGTCGACCGGCCCCGCGCCGCACCCTCCACCGTCGACGCGGCCCAGCGCCGCACCCTCCACCGTCGACCGGGCCGGCCTCGTCGAGTACCGCCTCCGCGGCGCCGGGCCACGGCCGCGGCGCCCGGGGCGACGACGGCGTCGAGCAGCGTCAGCATTCGCAGGATGCACCCAACCCGCCCTGTATATAGTCCATTTGACGGCTGACGAAGGGGCAGGACCGAGATGCGCTACTACCTCTACGTGTCCCGTGCCAAGGTCGACATGCTCTTCGGACAGATCCCGCGGAAGCTGCTTCCTCAGCTGGTCACCGAGGCCCGCGCCGACCTGAAAGTGCTCAGCGTCTCGGTGCGGCAGCCGCGCGAGGAACCCACGCTCTACGACCGCCTCAGCGTGGTCGAGACGCACCTGGACCGCGAGTACGACATCGGCTGGATGACCGAGCCCGCCCGATGGTTCCGCGGCGAGTCGGGACTGCGGACCGCGGTGACCGGCATGCCGGGCAGCCCGGTCCTCATGACCTGCGTGGACGAGGACATCGTGGTCGCGCTGATCGGCTCCTCGCACCACCTCGTGGGCCGCGAGGAGCCGGCCGCCGAACTGGGACGGGTGGGCCACTCCTGGCTCCCCGCGCTGCACGCACTGCTTGAGGAATCCCGGGCCGGCCGCGAAACGCCGGACACCGAAGCCCTCGACTCCGACGGGACGCTGCGCGACGTCATCGCCTTCGCCCAGCACGCGACCGGACCCGCCACCTGGTGCGAGTTCCTGGCCCGGCAGCTGCTGCGCGGCAGGGCCACCGGTCCTGACGGCCGCGAGCGGGACGTGGTCGTCGCGACCCCGCTCTACGTGGCCATGTCCGACGAGATCCAGGAAGCCTGAGTGCGCGGCGCTCCCCCGAGCAGCCCGGCCAGGCTACGTCTCGTCGGCGACGTCGACGGCCTCGCCCGGATCGCGCTGGGCCGGGAGGCCACACCGGCTGCCCAAGCCGCCGCCCTGCTCTCCGACATGGGCGGCCTGGACGCGGCGAACGCCCTCTTGATGTGCGTGCGTCGGCACGGCAGACGCTGCCGCGTCGAAAGCTACGACGACGAACAGCTCTGGCCGCTGCTGGAGGCCGTACGCGGGCTCGGCCGGCTGCGCGAGCACCGCGCCGTCCCGCTGCTGCTGCCGCTGCTGGACCCGGGCACCATGATCCCGGACTACCTCACCTACCAGCTGGAGATGGCGGTCATACGAACCCTGCTCGCCATCGGAGCGCCCGAGGGCACCGACCTGCTCCTGGCCCGGCTGGCCGGGGCTCCGGACAGCGCGGACATCGACCTCGTGCACGAACTGCGCGACCCTGAGGCCGTCGTACCCCTGCTGGCCCTCCTGTGGAACATGCTGCCCGGCTACCCCGTCCAGGCCGTACGGGCGCTCGGCTCGTTCCGCGACGCACGCACAGGGCCGGCCATGCTCTACCTCGCCTCCTCCTCCGGCTCCACGCGCGAACTCCGCCGGGCGGCGCTCCAAGCGCTTGTCGACCTCCCCGACGTGCCGTGGGCCACGACCCGCAACAATCTCGGGATCAGCGCCTTGCTGTGGCGCCTCACCCAGGACCCCGACCGCGAGACGGTCTGGCTCGCCGCGGTACTGCATTCCCGCACGGAAGACGGCCGGCAGACGCTCGTCAGCCGCCTGCGCCACCCGCACAGCGCCCACGACCGTGCGGTGCCCGAGTCGCTGCCGTCCGAGACCGCGTGCATGATGGCGTGCGCCGTCATCCGCGAGAAGCCGGACCTCTTCGACGCCGCGGAAGTCGGCCCGCTGTTGAGCAGACTGCTGCTCGCCCGCGAGGAGCCCCGCCCGCTGCGGCAGGCCGCGGCCGAGGCCCTGGGCTCGCTCGGCGGGCAGGCCGCGACCGCCGCCCTCCTGGATGCCCTGGGCCACGACCGGATCGCCGACTCTGCCGCCGACATACTCGCCCGCCTCCCGGCCCCGCCCGAACAGCGGCTGCTGGAACTGCTCGCCGGCAGCGGCGACCCCGTCCGGCGGCGAGGAGCGGCTGTGGCTCTCGGACTTGCCCGAAGCACGGCCGCCGCGCCACTCCTGCTGGCCGCCCTGGACCGGGCGGAACCGCGCCCGCTGCGCGCCGCCGCCACCGACGCCCTGGGCCTGCTCGGCCACCGGCCCGCAGCCGAACCCCTCTGCGCGCTGCTCACCGACCCGGCGGAAGCCCCCGGTCTCCAGGCCCGCGCCGTACGGGCACTGGGCAGGATCGGGGTACCGGAATCGCTGACCGCGGTGTCCGCGGCGGCCCGCGCCCCCTCCGAAGCGGTACGGCTGCGGGCCGCCGAAGCGCTGGGCGGATTCCCCACCGACGAGGCCGTCCGACTGCTCGGCCACCTCGCGGGCGACCCCGACGCCGACATCGCGTGCGCGGCGCTCAGCGCGCTGGGCCGTATCGGCACCCCCGCCTTGCGGGAGCTGACCGCCCTGGTCGAACGCGCACCCGGACAACGGGCGCCCGCACAGCGGGAACTGGTCCAGGCGCTCAGCCGCTGCGCGGGAGCCGAGGCCGTCACCGCGCTCGGACGTGTGGCGACCGGACCGTTCGAAGCCGCGGCCCGCGCCGCAGCGGTCGACGCGCTCGCCGACCGGCCGGAACCGGAGCGGCTGGGGCCCCTGCTCCGGTTTCTCGACGGCAACGGGCCCGCCCGGATGCCCAGGCATGTCGACGTGGTGGGGGCACTGGCCCGCATCGATGACGACTTGGCCGTCGAATCGGTGATCGCCTACTTCGAGAGCCAGAGCTTCTTCACCGCCCAGCACTCTTGGGACGAGGCCCGTAAGAGCCTCACCACCCTCGCAACCCGCCGCCTCCGGGGCTCCACCCTCTAGACCCCCGCCGTGGGAAATGCGCCCCCTCTCCGGAGCCGGGCGGATACTTCCGCCGCATCCCGCCCCCGTTGGCGTGTCAGTCCGAGAGGCGCAGTGCGGGCACCAGCGCCGGGATGAGCAGTATGAGGAGGGACGGCAGGAGCAGGGCGACGCGGAGGCTGGTCGCGCCGCTGACGAAGCCGATGAGCGCCGGGCCGACCAGGAAACCGATGTAGCCCATGCCGACGATGAGCGAGAGCGCACGACCGGCGCTGCCGTGGGCCACGTCGCCGGCGATCGTGTAGATCTGCGGGGTGAGCCCGGCCAGGCCCAGGCCGAGTCCCGCGAAGCCGGCCACCGCGAGCCATGGCGCGGTCGACAGCACCCCGGCACCGAGGCTGACCGCCCCGAGGACCGCGCTGTACTGGAGGAACCGCCGGGTGCCCAGGGAGGTGACCACGCGGTCGCCCGCGACCCGGGAGATGAACATCGCGATCGAGAACACCACGAAGGCGGAGCTCGCGAACGCGACGCCGGCACCGAGGTTCTCGTGCAGGTAGACGCTGCTCCAGTCGCCGACGGCGCCCTCGGCGACCATGGCGAACATGGCAAAGAGCCCCAGCAGGACGGTCGCGAGCCGCAGGCTCGTGCCCCTCGCTGTGACGTGCGCACGAGCCGACCGGACGTCCGCGTCCACGTCGATGTCAGCGTCCACGTCCACGTCCGCGGTGCCAGGGCCCCCGGGCAGCCGCCACGCGTGCGCCAGCACCGCGGGCACGGCCGCCACGCAGAGCACCGCCAGGAAATGGTGCCGGACGGAGATCCCCGCACCCGCGGCCAGGCCCCCGCTCGCCGCCCCTGCCAGCCCGCCGACGCTGAACAGGGCATGGAAGGACGACATCATCCGCCGGTGGTAGGCCCGTTGGACATCCACCGCGGCGGAGTTCATCGTCACGTTCAAGGTGCCCTGGACGGCGCCGAAGAAGGCGAGGACGCAGCAGAGCGCCGGCAGGTTCGGGGCCATGGCGGCCAGCACGAGGGCGATCGCCTGGGTCAACGCGAGGGTGCCCAGCGCCCGTGCCGGTCCCAGGGCGTCGATCACCCGGGCCAGCAGCAGCATTCCCAGCACCGACCCGGCGGCGAAACAGACCAGTGCGGTGCCGAGTTGGGTGTCGGTCAGCCCGAGCCGGTTCTTGAGGGTCGGCAGCCTGCTGGTCCACGTGCCCACGACGACACCGAAGTACCCGAACACCAGCGAGACGGCGACACGGGCCCGCACCAGATGACGGGAAGGGCGCGCCGCCGGGACGTCCCTGCGGCCGGCGGTGCGGGTCGACGCCGCCGATCCCCTCACCTGACCGCCAGCGGTCGGTCGACCCGGGTGAACAGGTCCGACACCCGTTCCGCGATCTGCTCCGGGGCCCACCGGCGGGATCGTCGTTCGGCCGCGGCTCCCTTGCGTACGGCGTACGCCGGGTCCGCGATCAGCTTCAGTGCCCGGTCGAGGAATTGAGCCCGGTCGGCGAACAACAGGTCGTCGTCACCGATGATTTCGGGGATGGCGCCGCGCCGGACGCCGAGCACCGGGCGCCCGGACGCCATGACGTCGACCACGGCCATGCTCCACAGCGCACCGGCGCGCAGCGGCGCGACACCTATGTCGGTGCGCGCGATGACCGCCTCGTACGCGGACCGGGTCGGCGCGTCCACCGTGCTCACGAAGGGCAGTTGCGAGATCCGCGCCAGCACGGCGTCCACGCTGCTGTCCAGCTTCCGCCGGCGTGCCGACCGTCGCCCGGTCGGGTTGGTGACCACCACGCGGAACGGGGTCGGCGAGATCTCGGCCAGCTCCTCGAACCAGTCGAAGAGTTCCGTGGTGCCGTAGTGGGCGTAGAGCCGGTGGTTGTAGAGGAAGGTGGGGATCGGCGGCGAGTCACCGGTGCCGGCCCGCGGGTCCGTACCGCGTACGGTCGTCGCGGGCACCACCTCAACGTCCGTACCGCGTACGGTCGTCGGCGGGGGCACCACGGCGAGCTTGTCCGCCAGCGCCTCCGAGCCGGGAGCCGCCGACAGGAACAGCCGCCTCCCCCACTCGCTGCCGATCATCAGCAGGTCGGCGAAGTGCGCCGCCTCGACCTGGCGCGCCCAGATGCTGCCGGCGAGGCCGTTGGCGTTCAGGCTGGGGTCGAAGTGAACGTCGCCGGAGGCGTCGACCGACTCGATGGGCAGGTAGTGGTAGTAGACCCCGGTGGGAACCTTGCGGCCCGACTGCTCGGCGATCAGAGCGGACAGCGGGACGGCCAACTCCGGCTGGTTCACGAGCAGTGCGTCCGGCCTGGAACCGCACGAGGCGAGCGCGTCCTCCAGGTGGGACCACGGAAAGCTGTACCGGACGGCGTACTTCGAATCGGGCATCTCCACTTCGACGGCACGCGACGAGGTGACCGCTCGCACGCCGGGCGGCCCGATCAGGACCGTCTCCCATCCGAGGTCCCGCAGGCCGCGCAGCAGCGACTCCTGGAACACGAACCCGCTGTCCGCCAGGAGATTCGAACCGTTGCTCAGGTTCAGGTACGAGTAGAGAACCGGCATTTCGTGTGCCTTCCTCTCGGCGCGGACTAGGGCCTGTCGTTCGGGTTCGGGCCGTCGGTCCATGCCCCTCGACTGCGAAGCGCCGCCCCGATCACCCGGAACGCGTCGTCCAGCGACGCGCTGAGCGTGAAGTTCGCGCGCACCTGGGCGGAGACGAACCCTTCGGCCTGCATGTGGTCGACCAGTGCGCGCAACGGGCCCCAGTACCCGTCGATGTCGGCGAACACGATCGGCTTCTCGTGCAGCCCGATCTGCCGCCAGGTGATCGCCTCGAACGCCTCGTCCAGGCTCCCCACGCCGCCGGGCAGCACCAGCACCGCGTCGGAGCGTTCCATCATCCGGCGCTTGCGCTCGTGCATGTCCTCGACGAGTACGAGTTCGCCGACGCTCGCCGACGGCGGTTCGATGTCCGCCAGGTGCTGCGGGGTGATGCCGATCGTCCGCACCCCGAGAGCTGCGGCCTCGTCGCACATCACCCCCATCAACCCGACGGCCGATCCACCGAACACGAGGTCGGCCTTCGCCTCGGCGCAGTACGCCGCGACCTGCCGGGCCGCGGCGGCGTACGAGGGTCTGCTGCCGAGCGACGAACCGCAGAACACGGCGACAGCCGGTGAGTCCATGGGGGCCACCTCACAAAGGGCGTTCATACGGACCGCGTGTCGTCGATTCCGCTCGTTCTCCCCATTCTCGTTCCCGGCTCGGGAACGGAATTGGTATTCCTCGCGGGAGAGGCGCGCATAATGGAATGCGGGGAGCCGACAGGGCGGTGTGGGAATCCTTCGTGGACCCAGTGACGGTAGATCAAGAAACAATCCGGCGTCAACACCCCTTCCGCACCCGGCTGATCATCACCCGCACCTGGCCGGAATCCGTTCGCCGCCCGCGCGAGGGAACGGTGCGGGCCGGCGCGCCCGGCCGCCGTGCCGGATGCGGAATCCGGCGGAAACGGGTCGGCGGGCGGGCGACGTCGCGCGGAGTTCAGCCCGCGAGGGCGACCGGAAGTTCGTCGAGGGAGCGGATGACGCGGATACTCCCGCCGACGTCCATGCCCGCACCGGAGTTCGCCCGGTCGAGCCAGTACGCGTGCAGTCCCGCGTCACGGGCACCCACCGCGTCGATCTCGTACTTGTCGCCGACGTAGGCCACTTCGTGCGGTCGCAGGCCCAGCGAGGCACAGCCGGCGAGGAAGATGCTGCGCGCGGGTTTGGCCGCGCCGTGCTGGTCGGAGCAGACCAGCACGGCGCCGAAGTAGGGCAGAAGGCCGATGGCTTCGAGCTTGCGACGCTGGTGGTCGGCGGAGGAGTTGGAGACGATCCCGAGGCGGTAGGCGGGGGCGAGCCTTCTCAGCGCGGGCTCGGCGTCGGCGAACCCGGCCCAGGCGGCGTTGCGATGGGCCTCGTATCCGGCGAACCAGGCGGAGACCATCCGGTCCGACAGTTCGGCGCGCGTGGCCCGTCCGATGCGGAGCAGGAATTCCCGGGCACGTTCGCGCTGCTGCCCGGGGAAGGTGAGTTCGCCCTTGACGAAGCGGGCGTACTGCTGCTCCATGATGGTCCGCCAGAGCGCGACGGCGGTGGCAGGGTCGGGAAACCGTTCGAGCAGTCCCTCCGCCCGCAGGTGGGAGAGCACGCCGACTTCTTCCGAGGACGAGTAGTCGAACAGCGTGTCGTCGACGTCGAAGAGCACGCCCCGGATCGGCACGTGTCGTCCCTTCCGGCCCTTCCGCCGGGCAGGTGCCGGCGCGCGGGCGTCCCGTGGGTGCGCGGTGGGGTGTCGGGCCGGGACCTCCCAAGGGGAGAACGCGCCCCGCCCGTCGGTGAATCGGCCGCCCGGGATTTCCGGTCGGAGGAATTCGCCCCGTGGCGAACGCAGCCCTCCCCCATGGGCCTTGAGGCGGCGGTATGACCGTAGAGCCGGCATGGTGCGAAGTCAACACCCGCCAAATTCCTCGCACTCGGGCCGGAGTCCGGCCCAAGGGGCCAGAAGTGGGCCGATCGGCAGGTGCTTGACATCGGCGGGAAGGGCATTGAACACTCGCTGACGCGGCAGGAATTTCCCCTTCACCGGCCGCCTCGACAGTTCGATCCTTTTGTTTCACGGCACCCTCACCGCGAACGGTTCTGCTTTCGAAGAGGAGCCTTCATGCAGGAGAATTACTCTGCCGAGAACATATGGGCCGCCTGCTCCGTCCGGCCCGCCGGCCCGGGCCCCGGCCCCGGCCCCGGCGGCGGCCCCGGCGGCGGACGCCGGGCCCAGGGCCGCTCCTGATGACCACCGGGCCAGCCGCTCGCGAGGACTCCGGGACGCGCACCCCGGCACTGCCGCACATCACCGCGGTCGGCACGGCGCTGCCACCGGTCTCGTACACCCAGCGGGAACTGCTCGACCTGTTCCGGATCACCGATCCGCGCATCAGGTCGGTCTTCACCAACAGTGCCATCGACCGGCGCTACCTCGACCTGCCCCCGGCCGAGCCCGGCTGTCCCCCTCCCGCCGAAACCCAGGGCGAACTGCGGGACCGGCACCTGTCGACCGGGCTCGACATCGGCGCCGACGCGATGCGCGCGTGCCTGAAGCAGGCGGGCGCCCAACTGTCGGATGTCCGCTACGTGTGCGCCGTCACCTCGACCGGACTCCTCACGCCCGGCTTCAGCGCCCTGCTGATCGGGGAACTCGGGCTGTCCGACCGGTGCTCCCGCATCGACGTGGTCGGAATGGGCTGCAACGCCGGCCTCAACGCCCTTTCCGCCGTGACCGGTTGGGCCAGCGGCCACCCCGGGGAGCTGGCGCTGATGGTGTGCATCGAGGTGTGCTCGGCGGCATACGTCATCGACGGCGGCATGCCCAACGCCGTGGTGAACAGCCTGTTCGGAGACGGTGCGGCGGCCGTCGCGGTGGTCGCGGGCCCCGGTGCCGGGAACTCGCCGGCCGTCCTGGACTACGCCAGCAGCACCATCCCCGGCACGGCCGACGCCATGCGTTTCACCTGGGACGACCGCCTCGGGAAGCTGAGTTTCCTGCTCGCTCCCGACGTGCCCTACGTGGTGGGAGCCCACGTCGAGGAGACGGTGGACCGGTTGCTCTCCGCCCACCGGCTCCGGCGGGCCGACATCGCGCACTGGGTGGTGCACTCCGGGGGCAAGAAGGTCATCGACTCGCTGCGGGTCAACCTCGGCCTGACCCGGCACGAACTCCGCCACACCACAGGGGTGCTCAGGGAGCACGGCAACCTGTCCAGCGGGTCCTTCCTCTTCTCCTACCAGCGTCTGCTCGACGAGGGCACCCCACGGCCCGGGGACCACGGAGTGCTGATGACCATGGGCCCGGGTGCGGCGATCGAGACGGCGTTGCTGCGCTGGTGAGCGCCTACCGGCTCCTGGAAGGGACGGACATGTACGAACACGACACGAGCAGCCGCCACGAGCATGCCGAGCGGGTACTGCGGATCGGCGCCGGGCACCCGCTCCCCGTACTGACCGATGCCGTACGGGAGGTCTGCGAGCAGGCCGAGGCGGACCGCCGGTGCCTGGTGCTGAGGCTCGTCGACGGTGGCACGCCGGGGGAAGGGTGGCCCGGTGACGTCACCATCCAGGAGGTGAACCGCTGGGAGCGTGCCGTGCGCCGGCTCGAACGGCTCCCCGCGGTCACCATCGCCGTTGCCGAAGGGACCTGCGCGGGGGCCGCCTTCGACCTCCTCCTGGCGACCGACTACCGGATAGCCGGTGCCGACCTGCGGCTGCGCCTGCCCGTCAACGCCGGTCAACTCTGGCCGGGGACAGCCGTGTTCCGGCTGGCCCAGCAGGTGTCCCCCGCGCACGCCCGCCAGTTGGTGCTGTGGCGGCACGAACTGTCCGCCCGCCAGGCACTCGACGCGGGAGTCGTCGACGAGTGCCGCGCGGACACGGACGCGGCGGTACGGGCGGCGGTCGTCCTCCTCGGCGAACTGGCCGGCGCCGAGGTCGCGGTGCGCCGCCAACTGATCCGGGAGGCCGCCTCCTCCCCCTACGAGGACGCGCTCGGTGCCCATCTCAGTGCCTGCGACCGCGAGTTGCGCCGCCTCGGGCGGCGCCGGCCGGTGACGCCGCTGCCGCCCACGGGCGGCGGCCGATGACCGGCACCGAGACCGTGCGGTACCGGCGAACCGCGGACTGGCTCGCCGGCGCACCGGAGTTCACCGCCGGCCTCGCGAAGGACGCGGAAGCGCTGCGCGCCCACATCGCCGCCGCGGCCGAACTGCCCCCACCACGACCGAAGGCCGCGCACGGGAGCGGCGAGGACGAGGGCGAAGGCAAGGGCGAGGGCGAGGGCGAAGGCAAGGGCGAGGGGGCAGGCGAGGTCGCGCAGTGCGCGCCGTCCGTCCAGGACGCATGCCGCGCACTGCGCGCACGCTTCATCGGCCGCCACGCCGACGCGGTGTACGACGAGCTGACCGACCGCCGTACCGCCCGTCCACGGCTGGCGGAACTCCTGCACCGCGCCGCCGACCGCTACCCGGGCCTGGTACCCACCCGCGCGCACATGGCCGAGCAGGCCACCTTGGCGCAGGCGGACAAGGACGGGTCGGAGATCGACCAGGGGATCTTCGTACGCGGAGTGCTGCGCGCGCCCACGGCCGGCCGCCACCTGCTGGCCTCGATGCTCCAGCCGTCGCCGCGCGCCCTCGACCTGCTGCCCCGTTTCCGCCGTACCGACCGCATGGACCTGGGGTCCGTGCGGGTGGAACGGCGGGGCACGGCGGCGCACCTGACCGTGACGAACGGCTACTGCCTCAATGCCGAGGACAACGCGCTCGGCGACGCCATGGAGACGGCCGTCGACCTGGCGCTGTGCGACGACCGGATCAAGGTCGGGGTGCTCCGCGGCGGGGTGATGGACCATCCCCGGCACCGGGGGCGGCGCGTCTTCAGCGCCGGCATCAACCTGCGCCACCTCCACCGCGGGCAGATCTCCTTCGTGGACTTCCTGCTCGGCCGGGAGTTGGGCTACGTCAGCAAGATCCTCCGCGGCGTGCTGGACGAGCCCCCCGCCGGGTCCCCCGCCGATCCTTTCGCCAGGTCCTCCGGCGGCACCTTCGCCGGCCACTCCGCCGACGCCTCCGCCGACCCCTTCGCCCCGCCCCGCTTCGCGCAGAAGCCGTGGATCGCGGCCGTGGACAGCTTCGCCATCGGCGGCGGCATGCAACTCCTACTCGTCTTCGACGTGGTGATCGCCGCCGCCGACGCCTACTTCAGCCTGCCCGCGGCCCAGGAGGGCATCATCCCCGGAGCCGCCGATCTGCGGCTGCCGCGGCTGGTCGGCGGCCGGCTGGCGCGGCAGGTCGTCCTGTCCGGCAGACGCATCGCCGCGACCGAACCGGAAGCCCGCGCGCTGTGCGACGAGGTGGTGCCGCCGGAACAGGTGACAGCCGCGGTCGAGGCGGCGGCGGCGCGGTTGGCCGACCCCGCCGTGGTCGCGAACAAGCACGCTCTGGTGGCGGCCGAGGAACCCCTGGACCTGTTCCGCACCTACATGGCGGAGTTCGCCTACGCCCAGGCCGTACGCGTCAACAGCCCGGACGTGATCGACAAGCTGACCCGGTCGCTGCCGGGCCGTCCCGCCGCGGAACGAGGTCGGGGCCCGTGCGCGTGAGTGCCCGTGAGCTGCATCCCGCCGTGTCGGACCCGGCGCTGTCCGCGGTCGGCGACCTCAACGAGGTGATGGCGCGCCATCCGACGGCGATCTCGTTCGCCCCCGGAGCGCCGCACCCCGACTTCTTCGCCGACCTCGACATCCCCGCGCTGCTCGACCGCTACGTCGGCCACCTCGCCCGCGAACGGGGCCTCGACCGAGCCGCCGCCCGGCTGCTGCTCTACGAGTACGGGCCTGCCCGCGGGCTGATCAACGATCTGGTCGCCGAGGCGCTGCGCACGGACCTGGGCATCACCTGCGGGCCCGACAGCGTGGTGATCACCGCCGGCGCCCAGGAGGCCATGCTCCTGACCCTCCGTGCGCTGTGCCGATCGGCCGAGGACGTCCTGGCGGTGGTCGATCCCGCCTACGTCGGGATCACCGGCGCGGCCCGGTTCCTGGACATCCCGGTCGTACCGGTCGAGGACATGGGCGCGGGCCCGGACCTCGGCCGGCTCGAACAGGTCTGCGCGGACGAGCGTCGCCGCGGCCGGCGCGTCCGGGCCCTGTACGTGGCACCGGACTTCGCCAACCCCTCGGGTACCCGGATGGACCTGCCCTCCCGGCGGCGCCTGCTGGAGACCGCCGCCCGTGAGGGGTTCCTCGTCATCGAGGACAGCGCGTACGGCTTCACCGCGGCCGGCGGCGACGTCCTGCCGCCGCTGAAGGCCCTGGACCAGGACGAGTCGGTGATCCATCTCGGGACCTTCTCCAAGGTGTGCCTGCCCGGCACCCGGGTGGGATACGTGCTGGCCGACCAGCGGACCCGCGGGCCGGAGGGCAGCCGGCCGCTGGCCCACCACCTCGCGGCGCTCAAGGGGGCCGTCACGGTGAACACCTCGCCGCTGTGCCAGGCCGTGATCGGCGGCATGCTGCTGGAACACGGCGGGTCGCTGGCCCCGTTCACCGCCCGGCGGTCCGCCTTCTACCGCGGCAACCTGCGAGCGCTGCTGGCCGCCCTGGAACGCCACGTCGGACCCGCGGGGCGGTTCGACACCCGCGAGGCGTCCGCGGAACCCCCCGGTCCGGTGTGGCAGCGGCCGGCCGGGGGCTTCTTCGTCCGCATGCGGCTGCCGGTTCCGGTGGACACCGCCCTGCTGGAACTGTCCGCGGCCCGCTACGGAGTGCTGTGGACCCCGATGTCCCCCTTCTGGATCGGCGGCGGCGGGGACAACGAACTGCGCCTGTCGTGCAGCTATCTCACCCCCGAGCGCATCCGGGAGGGAGCGACCCGGCTGGCCCGCTTCCTCGCCGGCCTGCCGGCGCCCGGGGGCGCAACACCACGTGTCACGCCATGACGGAGGTATCACGATGGACGCGGAACGCAGGCTGGTGCTCCGGTTCTCCGGCCTCGACCGGCGCAGCGGCCCCATGACCTGGTCGCAGTACGCGATCTGGTCCGTCATCCGCTGGGAGGGCGAGACCGCGTACCGGCGGAACCTGCCGTGCGTGTGGTCGGTGCCGCCGGGCGTCCGCGTCGACGATGTGCTCGCCGCCTTCGAGGAGTTGCTGACCGCGTGCGAGACGTTGCGCACGACCTTTCGCAGTGACGGCGACTGGCCGCGGCAGGAGGTCCACGGCTCGGGGGAGGTCCCGGTCGTGCTCAGCGACGCCGGCTCCGATGCGCCGGCCGAGCACACCAAGCTCCTGCTCGCGCGGCTTCTGGGTACTTCCTTCGACCTCGCGACGGATGTCCCGCTGCGTCTGGGCATCGTGACGTCGGGCGGACAGGTGGTGAAGGTGGCCGCGGCGTTCTCGCACGTCGCCGTCGACGGCTGGAGCGTGGAGATCGTCCGGCGCATGGTGGACGAGCTCCTCACGAAGGGTCCCGGCGCGCTGCGCGCTTATGCCGGGCAGTCCGAACAGCCGCTGGAGCGGGCGGAGTTCGAACGATCGGAAGCCGGCGTGCTGGCCGCACGGCGGACGTTGCGCTTCTGGCAGCGGGCCTTCGACGAGGTCCCGTCGGTCATGTTCGCCGGCGGCCCCGAGAGCAAGGCGCTGGCGGAGCGCGGAAGCGTGCACTCGCACCACATCGCCCGCGCCGTACGGGACATCGTGGTGCGTGACAAGGTGAGCAGTCCCGCCGTGCTCGCCGGGGCGGTGTCCCTGGTGCTGTCGGCCGCACTGGGCGAGTCCGATCTCGCTCTGCGCAGCCTGGTGGTGACGAGGTTCCGGCGCCAGGCGCGGTACTCGGTGGCGACGCTGAACCTGAACGGACTGTTCCGGCTGAAGGTGGAGCCCGGACCGATCCGAGCCCACTTCCTGCGGGCGGCCGCGGCCTCGCTCCAGGCCGTCCAGTACAGCCAGTGCAACCCGGACGAGATGGAGGGCGTGATCGACTCCGCGCTTCGGGACCGGGGGGAGGAGTTCAAGCAGTGCGTGTTCCTGAACGACGTCAGCCAGCCGATCGGCCCGGTGCCGGACCATGAGACGGGAGCCGTGGCGGCGGCACGGGGCCTGACCGCGCGCGGCGGCCCGGACCACGACGCGGCCTGCTGCGACGGCGGTTCGGTATACCGCCGGATGCCGGACGGCGAACCGGACAGGGAATCGAAGTTTCTCTTCACGGTGGCACGGGTCGCACCCGTGGCGGAGGTCTTTCTCTATCTGGACCGGCGTTTCTTCCCGGTGGGTCCGACACAGATCCTGCGGGCGGTGGAGTCGGTGCTGACGGAAGCGGCCCGCGACCCTCATGTCGATACGCTTTCTCTCGCCCGCCGGTGCCTTGCTCTCGCATAAGATTCCCGTCATGCCGAACCACCCTGTTTTCACCGACCTTCTGCTGTACTCGGACGACGAACTGGAGCGGCTGCTCGGCGCTCGCCCCGCGGAACGCCGCGTGATCCAGGCGTGGCCCCTTTCCTGCGTCGAGGAAGTGCGCCTCGCGGACGGCAGGAGACTCGTCTACAAGGCCCAGTTGCCGCCCTCCGTCGAGCCGGAGTTCTACGCGGCGGCGGATTCCGTGCTCCTGCCGGCCCACCGCGACCTCGGACGGCTCGGCCGGGTGCGGATGATGGCCCTCGACTGGATCGCGGCGCCCCTGCTGTCGCAGACCGAGCACGACGCGGACGGGCTCGTCGCGCACGCCCGGAAGGTCATCGCCCTGATCGGCGAGATCGGCGGTGAACCGCCGTCGTACCTGGACGTCGGCTCGCCCGGGGCCTGGTCGGAGGCGGTCGACCGGCTGCTGGGCCGATGGTCGGGGCTGCTGGCCCGGGGGCGGCTCGCCGGCACCGGACCGGACGACCTGGACCATGTGCGGGCGTGGGCGGCGTCGGCCCCGGTCCAGGCGCTGCTCGAGGAGGGCTCCCGCCTGGCGCACGGGGACCTGAAGGCGGACCAGATCTTCGTCACCCCGGACGGCTACCGGCTGATCGACTGGCAGCGGCCGATCCTCGCCCCTCCGGAGGTCGACCTGGTCTCCCTGCTGGTCGCGGCGGGGATCGATCCGCACCCGTTCGTCGACCCGACGACGGTCGCGGTGCACTGGCTGCTGCGCCTCAACTGGGCGGTCGAGGCGCAGAGCGAGCTCTTTCCCGACCAGGTCCTGCCCCTGCTCGGGGCCTGGGCCCAGGAGGCGGTGGGTCATATTCGGGACATATCCGCATCGCCGGGCCGGCCGCGGTGAAGTGCAAAGGTCGGCAATTCGACAGAAAGGGAAACTGGAAACAAAGTGAGCTGACAAGGGATTTGACAACCCGTCGCTAAAATCGACATCCGCAGGGTTGTGCGAACATGATCCGGGCATCTATTTTCAGCAGACCAGGAGGGCGCGGAACCCAGGGCGGATTATCACTCTCCGTAGGTCTTTCTCGGACAGGCGATCTTCGGCCCTTCGAATCATGGAGGTACGGCTTGCTGGGCGGGGAGGATCGCGGAATTGTCGGGGCAGAATCGGGGAACGTCACCCGTGTACGCCTCGACGAAATAACTGTCGGTGAACCTATCAGAGCGGCCGGGGTCGACGAAGCACACGTCAGAATTCTGTCGGAATCCACGGAAAAACTGCCTCCCATCCTGGTGCAGGCGAGTTCGATGCGCGTCATCGACGGTATGCACCGGCTGAGGGCCGCACAGCTCCAAGGGCGCACGGAGATCGAGGCCCGGCTGCTGGACATCTCGGACGCGGAGGCGTTCCTGCGCGGCGTGGCCGCCAACGTCTCGCACGGCCTCCCCCTGACCCTGGCGGACCGCAAGTCCGCGGCACTGCGGATCATCGAGTTGCACCCCGAGTGGTCCGACCGCGCGATCGGCGGCGCGGCGGGTGTGTCGGACAAGACCGTCCGGGCACTGAGGCACCGTCACGCCGAGGACCTGCCGGCGCAGACCCGGCGGATCGGCCTGGACGGACGGGTCCGGCCGGTGGACGGTGCCGCCAGACGGCAGACCACCTCCGAACTCCTCAGCGCGCACCCCCAGGCGGCGCTGCGCCAGATCGCGAAGTGGGCGGGGGTCTCGCCCGGGACCGTCCGCCGGGTCCGCGACAGCATGGACCGCGGCAAGCCCGCGACGGTGCGCGGCCTCGTCCCGCTCCAGCCGCGCACACCGGCGCTCGCCGAGACAGGCAAGGAGACCGGTGGGCCGCGCACGGCGGCGCGCGCCGGTGCGGCGTCGGCCGATGTGCCGGCGAAGGACGCCGAGTCGATCCTTCAGGAGCTGCGGCAGGACCCGACGCTCAGGTACCGCGCCAGCGGCCGCGACCTGCTGCGGCTGCTCGGCCTGCGGCCCGCGCTCGCGCTGCGCCGCAAGGTGATCGAGACCATTCCCGAGCACCGTGTGACGGCCGTTGCCACGCTCTTCAGGATCTACGCGCAGGACTGGCTGGATCTCGCGGGCCTGCTGGAGACGTCGGTCCGGACCGAGCGCGAGCCCGTACAGCGGCCGGCGCGGTGATGCGGTCGTCCTGCGGTGTGCAGCCGCGGAAAAGCCGCACTTGCACACCGCATACTCCAACGCGCGGCACCGGCAGGGCATTTCAGGTCCTTCGGGCGCTTCGGGCCCGCCGGCCGGACGTCTCAGCTGATCTCGATGGCCATCGTCGGACACTCGTCGGCGGCGCTGCGGGCGGCCGCCTCCTGGTCCGGGGTGGGCCGCTGCGCCAGCAGCAGCACCCGCCCCTCGGCCGGGTCCTGGTCGAAGAGTTCGGGTGCGGCCGCGGCGCAGTAGCCGGAGCCGCAGCAGCGCTCCCGGAAGACCTCGATGCGCATGGGTCACCTCCTGGGTCGTCGGACGGATGTCGGGTCGGGCCGTTCAGGACCGCTGCGGTGCCGTCTCGGTGACCGAGACCAGTCGCCGGATCGGCGAGAAGACCACCAGCAGGAGCGGCAGCGGCATCAGCAGGGTCACGCCGAGGATCGTGCGGTGCGCGCCGATCGCCGAGCCGAGCACACCCGCGAGGATCGCGCCGAGCGGTGTCACTCCCGCGATGAGCGTGATGATCGCCGCGTTGGCCCGGCCGCGCAGCTCGTCGGGAACGGCCACCTGCCGCAGGGCGGCCAGGCAGATGTTCGACCCGACGAGCCCGAGCAGCGAGACGAACCAGAGGACCGTCAACCCGGCGATCAGCAGCGGCTGCGGGCCGTGCACGAGGCCGACGCACAGCAGCCCGGCCCGCAGGCACACCATGAAGCCGAGGAACGCCCGCCCGTACCCGAACCGTTCGACCAGCCGCGGCAGCAGGAGGCTGCCCACCACCCCGCCGACACTTCCCCCGGCGAAGACCAGGCCGATCCATCCGCCGCTCAGCCCCAGGTCCCGCGTCGCGTACAGGACGAAGAGCGTCAGCACGACCTGGGTCAGGAAGTTGGACAGTGCGGCGTTCACCGTCACCGGACGCAGATAGCGGTTGCCGAACACCGCCGTGACGCCCTCCCTGATCTCGCGTATCACCTGCCGGGGCGCCGGCCTGGCGGGGCTCGGCGATCCGGACGGGTCGGCGGACCTGCGGCGGATCAGCACGAGGCTGAGCGCCGAGCAGAAGTACGACAGCGCGTCGGCGGCCACGACGAACGGGATGCGCATCACGGCGATGGCCGCGCCGGCCACGCCCTTGCCGGTCAGGCTCAGCACGTTACGGGTCAGTTCCATCCGGCTGTTGGCCGCGATCAGCAGCGACTGCGGCAGCAGGCGCGGCAGGTACGCCCCGTAGGAGATGTCGAAGACGGTGCTGAGCACCCCGATGACGAACATGCAGACGTACATCACCTCCACGCGGAGCAGGCCGGCGTAGGCCAGCACCGGGATGGCGCCGACGGCCACACCGCGCCCGAGGTCCGAGACGATCAGCAGTCTGAGCGGGTTGACCCGGTCGACCAGCACCCCGACGAAAAGCGACAGCGGGAGGGCGGGCAGCGTCTGCAGGAACGTCAGCACGCTGATCTGCATGGTCGAGGCGCCGAGCGTGACCACCGCCACCAGGGGCAGCGCGACGCTGGAGATGCTGCTGCCCAGCGTGGAGATCGACTGCCCCGTCCAGAGCCTGAGGAAGTCGCTCTGCCCGCGCAGCGATTCGACCGCCGGCTTCTCCCGCTGGGCTTCCCCGGTGGCCATCACGCGGCCTGGTCGTCGGCGGCCAGGCGGATGGGAAGGCGCTTGAGGCCCTGCTGGAAGTAGGACGTGATGCGGGTCGGCTCCGCTGTCGGGTACGGGCGCAGGCCGCGGTCGATGAGCGAGTTGAGCAAGGTGCCCATCTCCAGCCGGGCCACGTTCGTGCCCACGCAGTAGTGCGAGCCGTTCCCGAAGCTCAGGTGCCGGTTCGGGTGCCGCGTGACGGTGAACAGGTGCGGGTCCTCGAACATGCTCTCGTCGCGGTTGGCCGAGTACAGCCAGACGCTGACCCGGTCGCCTTTCTTGATCGGCACCCCCGCGACCTCCGTGTCGGCGAGCGCGACCCGGGCGAGGTTCAGGGTCGGGGTCGTCCAGCGGAGGATCTCGTCGATCGCCGTCGGCATGATCGACCGGTCGTCGACCAACTGCCGGTACTGGTCGGGGTGTTCCATCAGCGCGAGCAGACCGCCGCCCATCGCGTTGCGGTCGGCCTGGAACCCGCCGAGCGTCAGCGCGAAGCAGTTGACCGCGATCTCCTCGTCGGAGAGCCCGCCGCCGGCGGCCTCGCCCTGCGCGACCCTGGTCACCAGGTCGTCGCGGGGGCTGCGCCGCCGCTGGAGGACGAGGTCGCCGAAGTACGCGAGCAGTTCGAGGTTCGCCTCCGAGGAACCCTTCCTGCTGGTGGTCGGAGCGACCAGGTTGAGGTCCTTGACGCCGTGCGAGACGTGCGTGAGGTTCGTGACGAGCCGCCAGTCCTCCCGCGGCACCCCCATGAGCCCGCAGGACACGGCGATCGGCAGCCGCTCGGCGACCTGCGCCATGAAGTCGAAGGACTCACCCGTCGCGACCTCGTCCACGATCTCCTCGACGATGTCGTGGATCATCGGGCGGATGCTCTCGACCGAACGGGCGGTCAGCGAGGGCGTGAACACCGACCGCAGCCGGGTGTGGACCGGCGGGTCGGTGGTGAACGTCATCAGTCCCGCGGTGGGGTCACGGGTCACCCGGGTCGGCAGGATGTTGCCGAATTCGGAACTGAAGATCTCCGGGTGCCGCAGCACGTGGACCACGTCGTGATAACGGGAGATCACCCAGAATCCGGTTCCGCCGTCAGGCGCCCGGTGCCAGTGCACCGGTGCTTTTCTGCGCAGTGTCGCGAATACTTGCAGCGCACGGGGAGTGGTGAACATGGTCGAATCCATGAGATCGATGTCCTTGACGTCCATCGTCGGCCCTCCGGTCCGTAGCGGCAGTCGGACATGGCGGTCTTCCGATCGGGTCCACGCAGCTCAACAGGTGCCGGGGACCGGGGCGGAGTGCCTCGCCGATGCCGAACAATGCCACGAACACCGCCGGGTTGTCGTGCTCGGAACGGACACCGGGCGGGCCCGCCCGGATTCCACCGCGAGCCGGCGGCACGACGGTTGACCCGGCGATCCGGTGCCACGAACATGGCTGAAGTTGTTTTCCGGGGTCGATGATTTCTGGAGGCGATTCATGTTCGATGCGAAGACCACAGAGTTCTATCTCGTGGTACGCAACGACGAGGAGCAGTATTCGATCTGGTGGAGTGATCGCGAATTGCCCGCGGGATGGCACTCCGTGGGCGATCCGGCTCCACGCGAGGAATGCCTGGCCCGCATCGACGAGCTGTGGACCGACATGCGGCCGCTCAGTCTGCGCCGCTGGATGAGCGAGCACCCCGACGACTGACCGCCCACGGGGCGACGAACGCGACGGAGCACCCGGTGAGCACCGGTTCCCGGTGCCGCCGCCCGCAGCCGACTGGAACCGTGAGACGGGAAGACCATGCGAAGCGCTGACGCGACCGACCGGTACGACACCCCCGATACGTCCGTCCTGTCCTGGGCGGTCGAACTGACCGGCCCGCTGGACTCCCAGGCCCTGCAACGCACCCTGCGGGTGACGTTGCGGAACCCGCCCGTGGGGCAGCCGGCCATGACCCGCACGCTGGACCTGAGGCACCTGCCGGCCGCCGAGCAGGACGACGCGGTCGACCGGGTCCGGCGCGAGGAGAGCGGCGCGCTCGCGGGAGTGGCCGCCGAGGCCCCGGCGCGGACGGCCGTGTGCGTCCTCGCGCCGGATCGCCACGTGCTCGTCGTGGCCGCGCCCGGGGCCTGGGCACCGCGCCGCGCGAGCGTGCTGCGGGACCTGTCGCGCCACTACCGTGGAGAGCCCGCGGCAGGCGGCCCCGGCCAGCCCGGCGTCCCCCCGGAGCGGCCGGCCGGCCCCGGGACGCCGCGCTCCGCGGAGCCGGGCGGTGACAGCGGCGCCGAACAGGTGCGCCGGTGGGCGGAGGCGTTCAAGGGCGCCGAACGGCTCGGCCTTCCGGCCGAGCACGCCGGCACGAACGCCGGACGCACGGACACCCGCATCGTGACCCGCCCTCTGGCGCCGGACGTCTCCGCCTCGCTCGGCCCGGCCGCGGCCCGGCTCGGTGTCGACGAACCGGCCCTGGTGCAGGCGGCGTTCGCGGCCTGGCTGCACCGGCACAGCGGGCAGCGCGACCTGCTGTTCGGTACCGGCCCGTACCGCTGCGACGCCGGTTCACCGCGGGCGGACGGGCCGCGCGGCGGCGCCCCGCTCGTCGTCGTGCCGGTCCGGCTCGCGCTGACCGCCTCCGCGACGCCCGCCCAACTCGCCGATCGGTGCCGGAACGCCGTCGAGGAAGGCGCGGCCCTCGCCTCGCACGCCGGCACGCCGTCGGCGGCCTACCGGGACGCCGTCGGCGACCTCGCCCCGCGGGCCGTCGTCTCCGTCGTGCCCGGCCACGACAAAGACCCCTGGGTCCCGGGCGTGGCGGTCACCACCCGGCTGCCCGAGTACCACGACATCGGCGCCGACCTCACCCTCACCGTGGAGCTGGGTGCGCGGGACGAGGTGGCCGGGCGGTCCGGCCCGCTCCTCGCCCTGGCGTACCGCCCCGGGTCCCTGCGGCCCGGACTCGCGGAGCTGCTGCTGGAACGCTTCGAGCAGGTGCTGCGCCAGTCGTCGGCCGACCCGGCCGGGGTCCGGGTGGGCGAGTTGAGCATCGTCACCGCGCGGGAGTCGGCGCTGCCGGAGGTGGCCAGAGGTCCGCTCCGGGACTACCGGAGAGGCACCGTGCCGGAACGGTTCGCCGAAGCGGCCGGGCGGTACGGCGACCGGATCGCCGTGGCGGACGACCACGGCGGGACGTTGACGTACGCGGAGCTGGACCGGCGCACGAACGCGCTCGCCGCGCACCTGGTCGCCATCGGTGTCCGCCCGGAGCACCGGTGCGCCATCGTGTACGAGCGGGGGGTCAACGCGATCGTGGCCGTGCTGGCGACGATCAAGGCGGGTGCCGCGTACCTGCCGGTGGACCCGGCCATGCCGGTCAACCGGATGGAGGCGCTCTTCCAGGACGCGGACGTGCGCACGGTCCTGACCCACTCTCGGCTCGCGGAGCGGCTGCCCGGCCGGGCCGCGCGGGTCGTCGCCCTCGACCTCGTCGGGCCCGACCTGCCCGCGGGGGCGGGCGCCGGCCCCCGGGTCCCGCTGTCCGCCGCCAACCTGGCCTACGTCATTCCGACTTCGGGCAGCACCGGCCGGCCCAAGGCGGTGATGATCGAGCACGCCGCCCTGACCCATTTCGTCGACATGGTGCAGGACTTCTTCGAGCTGTCCGCCGACGACCGCATCGCCCAGTGCGCGGCGCTGTGGTTCGACGTGTCGGTCTTCGAGATCTTCGCCGCCCTGCTGATCGGCGCGAGCGTGCACATCGCGGGTGACGACACCAAGCTCACGCCCGGCGCCCTCCAGACCGTGCTGCGCGAACGCCGGGCGACGGTGCTGATGACCACTCCCTCGCTGCTGGAGACCCTGGACCCGGACGGCCTGCCCGACCTGCGGGTGATGTCGGTGGGCGGCGAGCCGTTCTCGGCGGAGCTGACCGCGAGGTGGGCGCCCGGGCGGCGGTTCGTGAACGGCTACGGTCCGGCCGAGGCGACGGTCGAGGTCGTGGCGAAGGTCTGCGCGGGCACCGGGCAGGACGACCCGCCCATCGGCCGCCCGCTGGCCAACCACAGTGCGTACGTCCTCGACGAACGCATGTGTCCGGTACCGGTCGGTGTGGCGGGCGAGTTGTACCTCGGCGGCGCGGGCCTGGCCCGCGGCTATCTCGCCCAGCCGGGGCCGACCGCCGCGGCGTTCCTGCCCGATCCGTTCGGTGCGGCCGGTGGCGGGCGGCTGTACCGGACCGGGGACCTCGTCCGCCGGCTGCCCGACGGCGACCTGCTGTACGTCGGGCGCACCGACCGGCAGGTGAAGGTCCGCGGCATGCGGGTGGAGCTGGGCGAGGTCGAGCAGGCCATGTGCCGGCACCCGGAGGTCAGCCGTGCCTGTGCCGTCACGGTGACCACCCCCGCCGGGGACACCGAGATCGTCGGCTACGCCGAGGTGCGCGGCGGCGGCGCGGCGGCCGACGGCATCCGCGCCTTCACCGCGGACTGGCTTCCCCCGTACATGGTGCCGGGCACGCTCGTGGTGATGGACAGCCTCCCGGCGAACAGCAGCGGGAAGGTCGACATGGCCGCGCTGTCCGCGCTGCCGTTCCCGCCCGCCCGCACGGTGCCGGGGCAGCCCGAGGCGGCGCCGCTGCCGACGGCGACCCAGAAGGCGGTGGGCGAGATCGTCCGGGAGGTGCTGCGGGTGGAGGACGCGCCCGTGGACGAGGACCTCTTCGCGCTCGGCGGCAACAGCCTCCAGGTGCTCCGCATCCTGTCCCGGGTGCAGTCGGCGTTCGGTGTCACCCTCACGCCGCAGGAGTTCTTCGAGGAACCCACGGTGCTCGGTATCGCGGCGGCGGTGGACGGCCGGCCGGCCCATGCGTGACGAGGGCGGCGGGCGGGCGCCCGGCTCCCGTCCCCTCGACACCGGCCCCGTCGACGCCGGCCCCCTCGACTCCCACCCCCTCGACGCCGGACCCGTCGACACCGGCCCGCTGTCCCCGCAGCAGCGCCAGATCTGGCTCGCCGACCAGAACGCCCCGCCGACCGGCCTGTACAACGAGGGCTGCCTGCTGCGGCTGAGCGGCACTCTGCGGCCCGAGCACCTGCACCGGGCCCTGGTCGCGCTCGTCGGACGCCACCAGGCGCTGCGCACCACCTTCCCGCTCCAGGACGGCGAGCCGGTCCAGGCGGTCTGGCCGGCGCCCGCGGCGGCCCGGTACGCCGACCCCTGGGGCGACGACCTGGTCGATCTGAGCCATGTGCCGCCCGACGTACGGCTGGAGCGGGTGCTCGGGCTCGCCCGACAGCGCACCGAGGCCGCCGTCGACACCGCGCGCGGACCGCTGCTGCGCTGGACGCTGTTCCGGCTCGGCCCCGACGACCACGCCCTCGTGCTCGCGGTGCACCATCTCGTCTGCGACGGCTGGTCGCTGCGCCTGCTGCTGCGCGAACTGGTGGAGTGGTACGCCGCTTCGGCCCGGGGCGCGGCCCCGCCCCCGCTGCCCGACGCGCCGTCCTACCTCGCGTACGCCCGCCGGCAGCACCTGCTCGGGGCGACCGCCTGGCAGGACGAGCTGGACCGCCGCGCGGACGCGCTCGCCGGGGCGCCGACCCTCGCCGAACTGCCCGCCGACCGGCTGCGCCCCGCCGTCAAGGACTTCCGCGGCCGGCGCGACGCCTTCCCGATGGACGAGGAGACCCGTCAGGCGCTGACCCGGCTGGCAGCCGGCTGCGGGGGAAGCCGGCTGGCGGTACTCGCCGCGATGTCCGGCGCGCTGGTCTACCGCTGTACCGGCCGCGGCGACCTGCTGCTGGGCACCGCCACCGATCCGCGGCCGGAGCGGTTCTCCCGCACCGTCGGGCTGTTCGCCAACCTCGTCCCGGTACGGCTGCGGCCCGACGGCGGCAGCACGGTCGACCGCCTCCTCGACGCCGCCTGCGACGCCGTCTTCGACGCCATCGACGCCGGCGCGGTCCCGCTGGAGGCGCTGGCGGCGGCCCTGCGGCCGGCCTACGACCCGAGCCATCCCCCGCTGGTCCAGCTCGTCTGCACCATCTGGGACCGCGACTACGCCCACCTGTCCTGCGCGGACCTCGACTGGGACGTGCTGGAGGTCCCCAGGACGCGGGCCCGCTTCGACCTGATGATGGAACACGTCTTCGACGCCGGCGCGTGGACGGTGCACGTCGAGTACGACACCGGCCTGTTCGGTCCTGACACCGTCGCCCGGTTCGTCGCGCACCTCGCGCGCCTGATCCGCGGCGCCGCGAGCGCCCCCGGCCAGCCGCTCGCCTCGGTGGCGATGCTCCCTCCGCCGGAGGTGTCCACCGCCCTGGCCGCGGACGAGGTGGTCCTCGACCGCGACGGCAACGTGCTGCCCGTCGGCGCGTGCGGCGAGCTGCACCGGCTGGCCGCGGGCCCCGACGGCCGGCCGGCGCCGACCCCCGCCGGACGCACCGCACGCCGCCTGCCCGACGGGCGCGTCGAGACGCTCGGACCGCTCCGGCGCCGGATCAGGCTGGGCCAACTCGACGTTCAGCTGGACCAGTTGGAGGACGTGGTGCGCGGCCTGCCGGCGGTCAGGGACGCGGCGCTCACCGCGCCCCACGGCGAGGACCCGCGACCGGTCGCGTACGTGGTGACCGAGACGCCGGCCGGCGCCGCGGACCTGGCCGGCCTCCGGCGGGACCTCGCGGCGGCGCTGCCGCGGATGTGGGGTCCCTCCGAGGTGACCGTGCTGGCGCAGATCCCCCGCCGGCCGGACGGAACCGTCGACGAGGCCCGGCTGCCGGCCACGCCGCGCGGGACGGCCGGCCCGCCGCCGTACACCGGACTCGAACGCACCCTCACCGACGTGTGGAGCCTGCTCCTGCCCGGCAGGACGGTCGGGCCGCACGACGACTTCTTCGCCCTGGGCGGCGGGTCGATGGCGGCCGCGCAACTGGCCGTACGGCTCACCGAGGCGCTGGGCGTTCCCGTCGGCGTACGGGACGTCTTCCTCCACCCGACGGTGCACGACCTCGCCGCCGCCCTCACCGCGCGGCTGCGCGACCGCACCCAGGACGTGGCGGGTGCCGCCCCCACCGCGCCTGCCGGGCAGCGACCGGACCGCGAGCCGGCGTTGTCCGCCGCCCAGCAGCAGATCTGGGTCAACGAACGCCTCATGCTCGGCGCCGCCGACGACTTCAACAGCGCGTTCGCGCACCGGATACGCGGCCCGCTGGACGCCGTCGCACTGCACCGCGCCCTCCAGCGGACGATCGACCGGCACCCCGGTCTGCGCGCCAGGTTCGAGGCGGTCGACGACATCCCCCGCCAGCACTTCTGCGACACCGCCACGGTGGCGATGCCGCTGCTGTCGGTGGAGGACCTGCCCGCGGCGGAGCGCGCCGCGCAGGCGGTCCGGCTGGCCCGCGTCGACGCCGGCACGAGGTTCGAGACGGGAACCGCTCCGCTGGTCCGCGCCACGCTGATCCGGCTCGGCGCCGAGGACCACCTGCTGTCCTGCACGCTGCACCACCTCGTCACCGACGGCACGTCGATGGGCGTCGTCCACCACGACCTGGGCGAGTTCTACGCCGCCCAGCTCACCGGCCGCGAGCCCGCACCGGCCCCGGTCGGCGCCCACTACGCCGACTACGTACGGTGGGAGCGGGCCTGGCTGGCCGGCGAACGCGGCGCGGCGGCCACCGCGTTCTGGCGGAGCAACCTCGCCGGTGCCGCCGAGCTCCGCCTTCCCACCGCACCGGGCCGGAAGCGGGCCACGCTGTCGGTCGCCTCCTGCCGCCGCACGGTTCCCGCGCCGGTGGTGCGGCGCCTGGCCCGCCTCGCGCGGCGCTGCCGCGCCACGGTGTTCATGGCGGTCACCGCCGCGCTGACGACCGTGCTCGCCCGCTGGAGCGGGCAGCGGGACATCGTGCTGGGCACCCTGGTCGACAACCGCCCGACCGCGGAGGTGCAAGGGACGGTGGGCTGCTTCGCCGGCTTCGTTCCGCTGCGCGTCGACCACGACCCGGAGCTGGCCTTCCCGGACCTGCTGGCACGGACCCGCGATGTCTGCCTGGACGCCTACCAGCACCAGCACCTGCCCCTCGCCGACATCGTGCGGGCGGCCGGGGCCAGGCGCAGTTTCGACCGCATGCCCCTCTTCCAGGCCACGGTGCAGCAGGTCCGGCCGGAGCTCCAGGCGCTGTCCCTGGCCGGCTGCCGGACGGAGCCGGCGAAGGTCACGGCGGACGTGAGCCGCTTCGAACTCACGCTCTTCGTGCAGGAGACGGCCGGGGGGCTGGTCCTCGACCTGGAGTACGCCACCGACCTGTGGGACGAGGACACCGTCAGGGCCCGGCTCGACCGTCTCGTCACCGTCCTGGACGCCGGCAGCCGTTCAGACCGCTGAGGACACGGACCGGTCCTGGGCCATCCGGTACCGGGGCGGCGCCATCCGCACCGAGCGGAACCACTCCTCCAGCTTCCGCCGGTGGTGCGCCTGCTCGGCCGGCGCGGTCGACGGCGAGGCGTTGAACGCCATCAGGCGGCTCATGGTGGTGTGGAGATCGACCAGTTGCGCCATCGTCAGGCCCTTGCCGAGCAGGTACGGCACGGCCCAGAAGTCGTAGTTGTAGCCGGGCATCCACACCGAGCCGGTGACCTCCCGGAACACGGCGTCCGCCGCGTCCGCGGCGCGCCCGGAGTCCATCGTGGCGTGCGACCAGTCGTAGCCCTGACCGGTGATGCCGAAGGTCTCCGCCTGCTGGTGGATCGGCGAACGGTGGTTGTAGAACCACAATTCGGACCGGTAGAAGGTCGGCTGCGTCTCGTTGATGAAATCCACGGTGTTCCGGACCGTCTGCTCGGTCTCCCCGGGAAATCCGCAGATGAACGACGCGAACGTCGCTATCCCCCGCGCGTGCAACTGCTCCATGGCGAATCGGTACTGGTCGCCGCTGCTCGACTTGACCATGTTGCGCAGTACCGAGTCGTCACCGGTCTCGATACCGAGGAAGACCGCCCGGCAGCCGCTGCGCCACATCAGATCGAATATCTCGGTGTCGCGGGCGGCCGAGCAGCGGAAGAACGAATACCACTCGAACGGGAAGTCGTTCCTGATCATCATCCGGCACAGTTCCTTGAACCGGCCGATCGGCACGTTGAAGGTGTCGTCCACGAAGACCAGGTGCCGGGTGCCCAGATCCGCGAGCTGCCGCAGTTCCCGCTCGACGGTCTCCACGGAGGCGACGCTCAAGGCGCCGGCCCGCACCGGGAAGTCGCAGAAACTGCACTTGAACGCGCAGCTGCGGGCGGTGCGGGTCTGCACGGTCGCGCCCAGCTCGCTCCGGTCGCACAGACCCCAGTCGATCGCGCACGCGTCGAGGCTGTTGGCCTCCGGCCGCGTGCGGGTGAACCGGAAGCCGGTGTCGGCCCGGGTGTACAGGTTGGGGACGCCCGACGGCTCCGTGCCCTGCCGCACCGCGCTGACCAGGCGTCCCAGGGACTCCTCTCCCTGGGACTCCCTGATGTACGAGTCCGCGCCGACCCACTCGAAGACGGTCGTGAGGGCTTCGGCCGACAGATCGTTGGCCAGGTTGTCCACCAGCGGGCCGCCCACGACGACATGGGCCTCGGGGTACCGCTCCCGGACGAACCGGCAGATCTCGTGCACCGGCCACGGCATGAGGTAGAACGTCGTGGTGATGGCCACCACCTTCGGCCGGCGATGCTCCAGCACCTCCTCCAGCCGGGAGGTCTCCGGCCGGAACAGGCTGATGTACTCGGCGTCGAATCCCTGCCGGCGAAGGTAGCTGGTGAGATACACGGCGGCGAGATTGGGAACTTCGCCCACGTGGTAGTACGGATCGGCGCCGACCGGTTGGAAACGTTCCGCGTAGTGGTTGATGACATCCATCGGAGCCAGCCGCGCTCCGTCCACCAGGAGGTGCTCACGCATGAACACCCGGCGTTCCGGGGATTTCGGTTCCTGAGCCATCAACCGGTGCTCGTGGAACGAGAGCGGCGGGTCGTTGTAGCCGATCACCATGCAGTCGAGACTTGAGTTCATCGTCAACCTCACTCACATGCGTCCGGGTGCGCCGGGAACAAGGGAACATGCCGACGGACAAGGCGGATGCCGAAGAGACCCATCCCGAAAATCGGTCACAGGCAGGAATCATCATGACGCCTCAACCCACCATCGCCGAGTCGGACGAAATGAAACAGAGCAGGACTCCGGTGCACCGGCTGATCGAGACGCAGGCGCGGCGGACCCCCGACCGCCTCGCCTTCACCGACGCCTCGTCGGAGCTGACGTACCGCCAACTCGACCTGCGCGCCGACGCGCTCGCCCGGGTGCTGCGCGCGGGCGGCGTCCGCCGCGAGACACCGGTCGGGCTGTACCTGGACCGCTCGGCGGACTTGCTGGTCGCGCTCCTGGCGGTGTTCAAGTCCGCCGGCACCGCTCATCTGCTGGACCCCCGGTGGCCGCACCAGCGCACCACGGCACTCCTGGCGGCGACACCGCCCCGGGTCCTGCTGGCCCGTCCCGCCGCGCTCCCCCCGGCCGCCGCGACCGCCCGCTGCGAGGTCCTGCCGGTCGATCAGGCGGCCTCGGCGATCGGCGGGCCGGAGGACCGGGCCGTTCGCGTCCCGGTGCATCCGGACAATCTCGCCTACGTCGTGCACACGTCCGGATCGACCGGCGAGGCCAAGCCCACCGGGATCACCCACCGATCCGTCAGCCACTGCGTCGCGACCCACGCGGCCGGGCACCGCGTGCACGGCTCGGACCGGGCGAGCTGGCTGGCCTCCCCGGGCTCGTCAGCGGGCGTCGGCGAGTTGTGGCCCTACCTCGCGCGCGGAGCGAGCGTGCACACCACCGACGCCGCCGTCGTCGCCTCCCCCGCGGAACTGCGCGACTGGCTCATCACGACGGGGATCACCAAAGCGTTCCTCAACTCCCTGACCGCCCAGGAGCTCATGGCGCTGCCCTGGCCGTCGGAGACCCCGCTGAGCCTGGTGACGGTCGGCGGGGACCGGGTGGCGCGCTGGGCACCGCCGCACCTGCCGTACGAGACCGCGGTCTCCTACGGGTCGGCCGAGGCGAACGGCGTCACCAGCGGCCTCGTCCCGTGGACGCGCAGATGCACCTCCCACACCGCCGGCCACGCCCGCAGGTCCGCGCCGCCGCCGGTCGGCCGGAGCTGGCCGGACGTGCGGGTGATGGTGCTGGACGACTCGATGCGGCCGATGCCGACCGGCGGGGTCGGTGAACTGTTCGTGGCCGGACCCGAACTCACCCGGGGCTATCTGGACCGCCCCGCGCTCACCGCCGAGCGGTTGCTGCCGCATCCCCGGCCCGCCGTCCCCGGCGAGCGCGTCTACCGGACCGGGGACCTGGCCGTCCTGGACCGCGACGGCATGCTGCATCACCACGGCCGGACCGGGGACCTGGTGAAGGTGCGCGGCCACCGGGTGGAGCCGGGCCAGGTGCAGGCGGCCGTCCTGGAACACCCGGACGTCCGGGCCGCGGAGGTCGTCGGCGTCCCGGATCAGGACGGCCGGACCCAGTTGGTGGCCTACGTGGTGGCCGGCACGGACGGGCCCGGCACGACGGTGCCCGCCGGACTGCGGCGCTTCCTGCTGCGACGGCTGCCCGAACACGAGGTGCCCGCGGTGGTGATCGGCCTGGAGCGGCTGCCGCGCAACGCGAACGGCAAGGTGGACCGGCGGGCGCTGCCGGTTCCGGTCCTCCCGCCGGCCGGCCCGCCGGTGCCGGATGCCGGGCGGCCGGACGGCGCCGGGAGCGGCCTCCCGGCCGGCGACCCGGAGGAGGACGACGCGGCCGCACAGGTGCGGCGGATGTGGACGGCGCTGCTGCGGGTCGACAGCGCCTCGGCGTCCGACGACTTCATGCTGTCCGGCGGCACTTCCCTGCTCGCGGGGCGGCTCGTCGCCGCCGTCCGCGACGACCTCGGCGTACGACTGCGGCTGCGCGACTTCAAGCACCTGGAGGGCATCGGGCACCGCCGTCGTGACTCCGTCGGGTACGCGGTGTTCAGTCGAAGAGCGCGTCCATGGTCTCGTGCGAGTCCGCGCTCTCCAGGTCGGCGGCGTTCGCCCAGGCCGTGTTGAGAATGATGCGGGTCGCGTCACGGTTGAGCGGGACCGTCCGGTGCAAGGTGGTGTCGGTCCGCAGAAAGTAGATGTCCCCGCTGCTGTGGTAATAGGTCTTCACCGGGTACTTGACGAGATAGTCGTGCACGCGCGGGTCGGACTTGTTCCAGTCGGTGTGCGGAACGCACTGGAGCATTCCGCCCGCCTCGATCTCGGGCGCCTCCACGATCCAGATGAGCGCGAAGGAGAAGTCGCCCCAGTGCCACCCGTGGGTGTCACCGACCTTCTCCTGCTTCGTCATGACGAAGCGCTCCGGCTCGTAGGGACACGGCAGCACCCTTTCCCCGGCCAGCCGGGACAGGAATTCCAGCAGCGCGGGCGACTCGTAGACCGCCGGCACCAGTTCGCTGTTGTCGGCGATGTGGCGGAAGCCGACCGTACTCATCCTGCGGGGCGTGTTCGACGTCTCCTTGAGTGTGGTGTCGATGCGTTTTGCCTGGTCCAGCAGCCGACGGGCGTCGTCGCCGATCGCGCGCTTGAGATCCGGCGGCACGATCCCGGACACCTTGACGTAGCCCTCGCGGCGGAAGTGCTGGGAGAGCCCGCGGACGGTCCAGTCGTCGTGGAATTCTTTGGCCAGGTGATTCCGCAGCTGTTCCTCGATGTCGTTCGCCAGCGCGTCGTTCTCGCCCACAGCACAACTCCCGTCGATCGGCCGGCTGAATGAGTCCGGGCAACATAACCCGCGCCGATTGCGGTCGACAACGGTGTACCGGACGCAAAGCGGCGGGACCGGAAAAGCGCGGCCCGGCCGCCTTCCGGCGTTACGCGCGGACCACCCCGAGCGGGGCTTGCGCACATTGCCGACGCACTGCACTGTGGTCTGCGAGTCCGGTTCGACGACCTTCGTGAGCACCTTCCACCTCCCGCGGCGCGAGGAGGTTCTTCGGCGTGCGGAAAGGCAGCGGCGATGACAGCAGTTGGCGCGCGTCCGGCGGATGCGGGCGGCGGTGCGGCGACCGGAGCGAAGCTCGCCCATCCACCGGAGTGGCCCGTCTACCGGGACGACACCATCGAGTCGGTGGCCCGAATGCTGCGCGCCGGCCGGTCGTTCGACTACGGGCACGGGCCGGAGATCGCCGCGCTGGAGGAGGCGTTCGCGCGCTACCACGGCCGCCGGCACGCCCTCGCGCTCAACTCGGGCACCTCCGCGCTGTTCGCCGCCTACTTCGCGCTCGGCCTCGGCGAGGGCGACGAAGTCGCCACGCAGGTCTACACGTTCTTCAGCGCGGTCAGTCCCCTGCTGCTGCTCGGTGCCGTCCCGGTGCTCACCGATGTCGCGCCCGCCACCGGCCAGGCCACCGCCGAAGGGCTCGCCGCGGCATTCACCCCCCGGACCAGGGCGATCGCCGTCACCCACCTGTGGGGGAACCCCGGCCCGATGGACGCGATCATCGCCCTTGCCCGGGAGCGGGGGGTCCCGCTCGTCGAGGACTGCTCCCACGCCCACGGCGCGCGGTACCGCGGCCGGCCGGTCGGGTCGCTCGCGGACATCTCCGTCTTCAGTATCGGCGGGCACAAGGCCGTCTCCGGCGGCCTCGGCGGCATGCTGCTCACCGACGACCCGGACCTCTACGCCCGCGCCTGCCTGCTCGCGAACTTCCGCCACCGGACGGACCTCACCATCCACGACGAGCGGTACGCGGCGCTGCTGCCGACGGGACTCGGCGGAAACCTCCGGATCAGCCCGACGGCCGCGGTGCTGGCCCTGGAACACCTGGAGAGCCTGGACGTCATGGTGTCCCGCCGGCAGGCGAACATGGGCGCGCTGGTCGACGGCCTCACCGCCCTGCCCGGCATCCGGGCGGTACCGGTGGAGCCGGGCAGCAGCACGGGCGCGTGGTACGACGGCGTGGTGGAGGTGGGCGACGACGCCCGCCTCGACCGGGACACCCTGGTCCGGCTGCTCCAGAGCCGCGGGCTGAACGTGCGGGCGCCCTCGACCCGCCCCCTGCACCACTACCCGCTCTTCCGCGGCAGCGCACCGGACTGGTCGCCCCGCACCGCGCGGGCCGCCCGCGCGGCGGCCCGGTCCGGTGCCCGTGCCTTCCCGCGCGCCGACCACCTCTTCGCCCACTGGCTCCGGCTGCCCGTCAGCTTCCTGTACGAGCAGGACAGTCCGCTGCCCGGACGCTACGTCGAGGAGTTCGCGGAGCTCCTCGCATGACGCGTCAGGCGCGCGCCACCTGGCGGAGTCCGGCGGAGCCCGGGCCCGCGGCGCCCTCGGCACTGTCGACGCTGCATGTGGTGGCCCCCGGCTCGCTGCTCGCCTGGCTGCCCTACTTCGTGGCCGACCCCGGTGGCCTTGACCAGGTCGTGCACGCCGGCACCGGCCCGGACCTGGCGTCCGAGGAGGCCCGGGACGCGCTGCGGGGCACGGACGCGGACCTGGTGGTGTTCCACTCCAGTCACGAGACGCTCCTGCGCGACAGCGCGCTCGCCGACGAGCTGCGCGCCCAGGGACGCACCGTGCTCGCGCAGTCGGCACGCGCGGCACGGCTCGGCGTCGACAAGTTCGCGATGCGCGGGCTCCTCGACGAGGAAGGGCTGAGCACGCTTCCCTGGTGGCCGGGCGACCGGCCGCCGCCGGCGCCGGCCGGCGACACGCCGGTCGTGGTGAAGTCGCGCTTCGGCACCCAGAGCGAGGGCATCCGACTCGACCTGGCGGGCGCGGCCGCGGCCGGTCCGGACGAGTTCTGCGAGAGCTATGCCGACGGCACCGAGTACTCCGTGCTGGTCTACCGGGACGCCGCGGGCGCCGCGGTGCTGCCGCCGGTGTGGAAGGGCGCCACCAGCCGCCACCTGGTCCCGCCCTGGCGGCGGTTGCGGCTGTGTCCCGACCCGTTCGGCGGCTCCGCCCTCGACCGGGTGCTGCGGGAGTACGGCCTGCGCACCGCGGTGGCCGCCGGCTCGATCGGCTGGGCGGAGGCCGAACTCCTGGTCACGGCGGAGGGAACCGTGCACGTCCTGGAGATCAACCCACGGGTGTCGGGCACGCTGCGGATCGCCGCGCTGGCCGCCGGGCTGCCGGTCTTCGACATGCACCGCAGACCGGGCGCCCGCGGAGACCTCCCGGCCCACGGGGTCGCTGCCGAACTGCCCTACTCCGGGCCCTCCTTCGCCGATCCGGAGCGCGGGGTCTTCGCCACGTCCCGGCTGACGGCGGTGGCACCGACCTACGGCGAGCTGGCGACGGTCGTCCAGCAGCGGGCGGGTGACTGCCCGGTGGTGGAGGGCACCGCGCGGTTCGGCCCGGTACTGGCGGGACTGGCGGGCGCCGAGCGGTCCGGACCCGGTACCCCCCACGCGGTCACCACCCCACGGAGGAAGCCAGTGCGCGATCGGACACGTGCGCGGAACCCGGCGCCCAGGACGGGCTTCTCGGGCTGGCCCGAGCTCACCGCCGAGCGCACCAATCTCGCCGTCGGGATCGCCCCGTCCCCGAAGTGGCTGTCCGCATGGGGGCTGCGGGACGACCCGGCCGGCGTGGAGGAGTTCTGCAAGCGCCTGCTGGACGCCGTGGAGAGCGTCGCCGCGGTCAAGGTGCAGACGCCGTTCTTCGAGCGGTTCGGCCCGGAAGGGCTGGAGCTGATGGCGGCGTTCCTGGCCGGTTGCGCCCAGCGCGGCACCCTGACCGTGGCCGACGCGAAGCGCTGCGACACCGCGGACACCATGGCCGCGTACGCCGATCTCTATCTGGGCCCGCAGAGCGTCCTGGGCGCGGACGCCGTGACGGTGGCGCCCTTCCTCGGTCTCGATGCCACCGCCGCGCTCTTCGACCTGGCCGCCGGCCGGCGGTGCACGGCGTTCCTGCTGGTGCGCACCAGCAACCATGAAGCGGGAGCCCAACTCGCCCGGAGCGCGGACGGGGTGACGGTCAGCGAGCAGCTCGCCGACGGGATCGCCGGCCACAACCGCCGTTTCGCCGCCGACGGTGCCCCCGGTCCCGCGGCGGCGGTGGTGGGCGCTCCCCCGCACGAGGCGGTGGCCCTGCTGCGGCGGATGCCCGGCACCCTGGTCTCGCTGCCCGGGCTCGGCAGACCGGGCCGCACCGTCGAGGAGTTCCGCGAGGTCGTCGGGGCGGCGGGGGCGTCCCGAGCGATGCTGCCGATCACCTCAGGAGTGCTCGAGGCGGGACCCGCCGCCGTGCTGGACCGGGTCCGCCACTGGCAGGAGGTGCTGCGGCCACTGCGCGGGTGAGCGAGGCCCTCGCCCGCTCGCGCACACGACCGGTCCCGCCGTCCAGATTCCGCTTTCCGGTGCCGCAGGAGGAGCCGATGAACGATCTGCCCCGGCCTTTCGCCCGAAACGGCCCCGAGCCGTCCGATCGCACGGTGATCGCCCGTACCCCGGTGTGGACGTTCCTGCCGCCGGCCGAGCCGGTGGGTGCTGTGCTCTTCCTGCACCACCGCACCGGGCTGGACGACTTCACCGCCGACATCACCGCCCGCCTGCTGGGGCTGGGATGTGCCGTCACCGTGCCGGAACTCTTCGCCGGGCAGCCGCCCGGCCTCGCTCCCGAGGAGCGCAAGAGCCTGCTGCGCGACGAGGAGTTGCTGGAGGTGATGGCCGGGGGGACGCGGCTCCTGCGCCGGACCGGCCGTGACGTGGCGGCGCTCGGCTTCTGCATGGGCGGCCGGCTGGCCTTCCTCGCAGCGGTCGCGGGGACCGGTGTCGACCGCTCCTGCTGCTTCTACGGCGGCGCCCTGGACCAGGGCTGGCACCACGCCGTCAGTCCGCTGGAGCGGACGAGCGCGGGGGCCGCACCCGTCCAGTTCCACCGCGGATCGCGGGACACCAACCCGGACGCGGGGCGACTGGCCCGCGCGGTGCAGGCGTTCGACGAGGTCGGCGGCTACCTGGAGGCCTGCACCTACGCGGGCGCCGGGCACGCCTTCGCCAACCGCTTCGCGGCGGACCGCCACCACCCGGTCGTGGCAGCGCGCGCCTGGGACCGTGCCACCGCCTTCCTGGGGCTCGCCGCGCCGGTGGAGCCGCGGCGGCACCCCGCGGGGGCCGCGGCCGGCCGGCCGGAGGACCCGCGATGAGCGTGGAGGGCATCTCGCGCCCCGGCGGCGGCTCCCGCGCTGAGGGTCCGCTGACCTACGCGCAGGAGGGCATCTGGCTGACCGAGCGGATGTTCCCGGAGTTCGCCACCTACACCGGGGTGCGGTGCTTCGCGCTGCGCGGCGACCTCGACCCCGGAGCCCTGACCCGGGCCGCGGCCCGGCTGGGCGAACGCCATGTGGCGCTGCGCACGGTGATCGACGTGGTGGGGGGCGTTCCGCGCCAACGGGTGTGCGTCGACCGGGTGCTGGCACCGGAGGAGGTCGATCTGCGGGGCGACCCGGACCCCGCCGGCGCCGCCGCGCGCCATGTCGACGCCGCCGCGGCCGGCAGCTTCGACCTGTCGCGGGGCCCGCTGTTCCGGATCGTCGTCCTGCGCACCGGCGAGGACCGGTGGACCCTGCTGCTGGTGGCCCACCACGTGGTCATCGACCTGCTGTCCTGGCCCATCCTGCTCGCCGACCTCGGCGCCCTGTACGGCGCCGAGACCGGCGGCGGCGACGCCGGTGAGGCCGCCGAGGCGGCGCCTCCTCTCCGCCCGGCCGACTACGCCGCCTGGCAGCGCGCCCGCGAGGACCTGCCGGAGGTGCAGCGGCAGGTCGCCTACTGGTGCCGCCGGCTCGCCGACTGCCCGCCCGTGCTGGACCTGCCGACGGACCGCCGGCGCGACAGCGACCGCGAGCGCGGAGGAGGCGTGCACCAGGTCACGCTGCCGGCGTCGGTGACCGGCGAACTGGCGGCGCTGACCCGCTCGGAGCGCACCACGCTGGTGGTGGCGTCCCTGTCCGCGCTCGGCGTCCTCCTGCACCGGTACACCGGGCAGGAGCACCTGAGCATCGGTCTTCCGGTCGCGGGCGAGCGCTTCCGTCCCGAGGTCGAGCGCCTGGTCGGGATGTTCGCCGGGTCGTTCCCGGTGCCCCTGGACCTGGGCGGCGACCCCTCCTTCCGCGAGTTGCTCACGCGGACGAAGGCCACCGTCTTCGGTGTGATGGGCAACCAGGACGCCCCGTACGAGTTGCTGCTGCGCACCCTGCGGCCCGACCAGGGCGTCAGCACCGTCGCCTACCAGCAGGTGAGCCTGAACATCAGGTACCCGGAGCAGGGTTCCTTCGCGCTGGGCGACCTGGCGACCGTCGCGGTGCCGCACCAGCGGTGGTTCCCGCTGGGCGACCTGACGCTCACCGTCGACGCGAGCACCGATCCGACCATCCTGTACTGGATCTACGACAGCGCGCTGTTCGACGCCGGGACCGTGGCCGCGATGGCCGACCAGTTCACCCGTCTCCTGGCCGACGCCGCCCGCCACCCCGATCTCCCCGCCAGCCGGCTGTCGTTGGCCGAGCCCCCGGCCGCCCTTCCGGCCGGCGCCGCCCCGAGCGGGACCGTGCACGCCCGCTTCGCCGCGCAGGCCCGGCGCCGCCCCGACGCGGTCGCCGTCGTCCACGGCACGCGGCAGATCGGCTACGGCGACCTCGACCGGCGTGCCGACGCCGTCGCCGGGTACCTGCGCCGGCACGGCGTCCGCCGCGAGGACACCGTCGGGGTGTGCCTGCCGCGCTCGGTGGACCTCGTCGTCGCCTACCTCGGCATCCTCAAGGCCGGCGGCGCCTACGTGCCGCTGGACCCCGACCACCCGGACCCCAGGCTCGGCGAGGTGCTGCGGCAGTCGGGTGCGCGGTGCGTGGTGACGGACGCCGCTGCCGCGGGCCGCGACTGGCCGCGGGGCCTCGGCGTCCTGCGCGTCGAGGAGGCGGCCACCGGGCACGGGGAGGCCGGCCCGCTCGCTGACGACGGGCACCCGGACGCCCTCGCCTACGTCATGTCCACCTCCGGGTCGACCGGCGTCCCCAAGGGTGTGGCGATCACCCACCGCGGTGTCGTCGGTCTGGTGGTCGACGCCAACCACGTGAGCATCGCACCCGGCGACAGGGTCGCGCAGACGGCCAACCCCTGCTCGGACAACACCACCTTCGAGATCTGGGCTCCCCTGCTCAACGGCGGCTGCGTGCACATCCTCGACCGCGACGTGATCATGTCGCCGCAGGCGCTGCGACGGGCCCTCACCGACGCGCGGATCGACGTGCTGTCGGTGCCCAGCGCACTCGTCAACCACGGGGCGTACACCGGGCAACTGGGCGGCGCACCGCTCAGGGCGCTGTACTTCGGTGGCGAGGCCGGCAGTCCGCACGCGGTGCGCGCGCTGCTGTCCACCGGCTTCGGCGGGCAGGTCGTGCACACCTACGGCCCGACGGAGACGACCATGCTCGCCACCTACGAGCCCGTCAGCCATGTCCCCGACCGGGCGGTGCGCCTGCCGGTGGGCCGTCCGGTGTCCGCGACGGACGTCCACGTCATGGACGACCGGATGCGGCCGCTGCCGGTCGGCGTGCCCGGGGAGCTCTGCGTCGGCGGGGACCGGATCGCCCGGGGCTACACCGGGGCCGCGGCCTCGACGGCGGAGCGCTTCGTCCCGCACCCGCTCGCCGGCCGTGAGGGCTCCCGGCTGTACCGCACCGGTGATCTCGCCCGCCGGCTGCCGGACGGCAGGTTCGAGATCCTCGGGCGGATGGACCGCCAGGTCAGCGTCCGTGGATTCCGGGTCGAGCCCGGCGAGATCGAGAGCGCGCTGGCGGCGATACCAGGGGTCGGCGAGGCGGTGGTCGTCGCGGCACGCGCGCGGGACGGCGGCGCGGACGGCGGCGCGGACGGCGGCGGCCTGGTCGGCTACGTGTCGCCGGGCGAGTCCGCGTCCCTCTCCCCCGCCGCGCTCCTGCGCACCCTGCGGGAACGCCTTCCCGAACACATGGTCCCCGCGCACCTCGTGGTGCTGCCCCGCATTCCGCTCACGCCGAACGGCAAGGTCGACCACCAGGCCCTGCCGGCGGTCACCCCCGGGACCCGCGTGTCGGGCACCCCGATCACCGACGCCACCGAGAAGGTCGTCGCGGACCTCGTGACCGACCTGCTGGGCCTGGAATCCGTCGGCCGGCACGACCAGTTCCCCGTGCTGGGCGGCAACTCGCTGTTCCTCGTCCAGTTGCTCACCGAGCTGGAGGCCCGGGGCCACGAGGTTCCGGTGCAGGTCCTGCTCGCCCGCCAGAGCGTCGCCGAACTCGCCGAGTGGATGGGCTCGCAGGCGGTGCCGGCCGACGTCACGCCCGGCGCACCGACCCTGGTCCTGATGGGCGTCGAAGGCGCCGGCCTGGGATACGGCCCCTGGCTGAGCGCGATCGGCGACCGCTACCCGCGCCGGCTGGTGGACGTCGTCGGCACCCGCGGCAGCCACCTGACGACCCTGGCGGCGGCGCAGGTGACGGCACTGCGGGAGACGCTGGCGACGAACCCGGTGGTGTTCGCCGGATGGTCGGCGGGCGGCGTGCTGGCACACGAGATGGCCCGGCTGTGGCACGAGAGCGTGGGCGGGCTTCCGCCGGTGCTGCTGATCGACTCGCCGGTACGCCCCGCACCGGCCGCACCGGGCTCGTCCGGCGTGCTGGCCGCCTTCCTGCACGATCTCGCGTTGCGCGCGGACATCACGCTCCCGCTGCCGGACCACGTCGACGAGCGCTTCCCCGACCGCGTGCTCAAGGACGTGGCGGCCGGGGGCCCGCTGGACGTCGACGAACTACTGGCGCGGTACGAGGCGTTCAGCGCCACCGTCGAGCTGGTTCTCGCACACACCCCGACGTACTACCCGGGCCCGGTGAGCCTGGTCCAGGCGGCGCGGTCGCGGTCGCTCGCGACGGACTGGCGCCCGCTGTGCGGGGCGCTGGAGGTCGTGGACCTGCCCGGCGACCACTACTCGGTGCTGCGAACGCAGCCGCGGCGTCTCGTGGAGCTGGGGGCCGCGCTGCTGCGGCGGGCCCGGGCCGAAGCGAGCGACCGCGAGGCACGTCCCAGGATGAGGTGATCACGTGGCGGCACTGCACAACACCGGTACCGAACCGGCTACGGGCATTCACGAACGGGTTCGGCAGTGGGCCGAACGGCAGCCCGACCAGATCGCGATCAGCGCGGAGGGCACCAGCCTCACCTACCGTCAACTGGTCACCCGGGCCGAGCTGCTGGCCGAACAGCTGAGCCGGTCCGGGGTCGGCCACGAGACGGCGGTCGGCGTCACGGCCCTGCGCTCACCGGAGTTCGCCGTCGGGGCCCTGGGCATCCTGATGGCGGGCGCCTACTACGTGCCCGTCGACCCCGGTCACCCGCAGGCACGGCAGGAGGCGACGATCGCGGAAGCGGGGGTGCGCCGGATGGTCACCCGCCCCGCCGACGTCGGCCGCTGGAACGCGCCGGGGCCGGCCGGCGTCGCCATACCCGGCGACACCGGCGCTTCACCGGCGCCCGCCGGCCCGCGCCGGGCGACCCACCCGGAGAACCTCGCCTACGCCATCTACACCTCGGGGTCCACCGGGCGGCCCAAGGGCGTCGCTGTCAGCCACGGCAACGTGCTCGACCTGATCGACGGCGACCCCCGGTTGCGCATCGCCCCGGGCGACGTCGTCGCGCAGTTCGCGCCCACCTCCTTCGACGCCTCGGTCTTCGAGCTGTGGTGCGCGCTGGGCAGCGGTGCGCGCGTGGAGGTCATCGCGCGCGACGACCTGACCATCCACGCGATGGCCGGCGGCATCCGCGCCGCGGCGCCGGACTGGCTCTTCCTGACCACCGGCCTCTTCCACGCGCTGATGGAGCAGGCCCCGGACGCGCTGGAGGGCGTCACCCGGGTCATCACCGGCGGCGACGTCCTGTCCGCCCGGCACGTCCGCGCCGCCACCGGGCGCTGCGCGCGGGTGTACGCGGCCTACGGACCGACCGAGACGACCGTCTTCAGCTCCCTGCACCGGGTCGACCCGGCCGGCACCGGTGAACGGGTCCCGCTGGGTACCCCGTTGGCCGGCCGGAGCATGGAAGTGCTCGACGCCGACCTGCGGCCGCTCCCGGACGGGGAGACCGGCGAGATCTACGTCGGCGGCGGCGGAGTCGCGCGCGGCTATCTGCACCGCCCACGCGAGTCCGCGGAGCGCTTCGTGCCCGATCCCTTCGCGGCGGCCCCCGGCCGGCGGATCTACCGCACCGGCGACCTCGGCCGCCGTCTCCCGGACGGCGCGGTCGAGTTCGTGGGCCGGATCGACCGGCAGGTGAAGATCCGCGGCTTCCGCGTCGAGCCCGCGGAGGTCGAGGCGTTCCTCACCACGTGCGAGGGGGTCTCCGCCGCGGCCGTCACCGTCGTGGGCGCCGCCGAGGAGGAACGGCGCCTGGTCGCCTACGTGGCGGCGGAGCCCGGGGCCACCCTCAGCCAGGCGGACCTGCGGTACCTCGCCGACGAGGGACTGCCCGGCTACGCCCGCCCGTCGTACTACGCCCTGCTCGACGAACTCCCCCTCGACCGGAACGGGAAGGTCGACCGGCGGGCACTGCCCGCGCCCTGGCGCTCGCGGGAACTGATGGGACTCGACGACTACGTCCCGGCGTGGACCGCGACCGAGAAGGCCGTCGCCACGACGCTCCAGGAACTGCTCGGCCTGGACCTGGTGGGGAGGGATGACGGCTTCTTCGCGCTCGGCGGCACCTCGCTGCAGAGCGTGCAGGTCCTGGAACGGCTCCGGTTGATGGGCTACCGGCTGTCGTCACGCGAGTTCTTCGCGCACCCCACCGTCGCGCTCCTGGCGGAGTTGCTGGACGGCCGCAGTGGCAGCACCTCCGGGGGGGCCGCCGAGTCCGCCGGTGCCGCCGGCGTCGTCGAGGCCGTCGAGGCCGAGACGGGACGGTCATGAAGATCACCTCGTCGACACCTGACGACGACGTCGACCTCGCCACGGTCGACCTCTTCGACCCCGGCCGCTACCGGGACGGCTGCCAGCACGCCGCGTGGCGGACGCTGCGCCGGCACGCCCCGGTGTGGCGGCAGCACGCGGCCGGCGGCACCCCGTTCTGGTCGGTCACCCGGCACGCGGACTGCGGCAGGGTACTGCGGGACACGGAGACCTTCAGCTCCGAACACGGCACGATCCTCGCGTCGGTGGGGGTCGGCGACCCGGCCGGCGGCCAGACCATCACCCTCATGGACCCGCCGGAGCACGGCGAGGTGCGGATGCCCGCGATGCGGCTGCTGAGCCGGTCGGGCGTCGAGCGGCGGACCGCCCGGATACGCGAGCGGATCGACGACCTGACCGCCTCCTTCGTGGCCGCGGGCGGCGGGGACTTCGCGGAGGTCGGCCGGCGGCTGCCGATGGCGATGTTCGGCGACCTCATGGGCGTGCCGGAACCCCTGTGGGAGGAGATCGGGCGCTGGGCGGCGGTGAGCATCGCGCCGGAGGAGCCGGAGTACGCCGTCGGCGCCACCGTGCAGGAGACCATGCTCAACGCCCACCACGAGTTGTTCGACCTGTTCACCGAGGCGCTGCGGCACCGCCGCCGCGACCCGGGCGACGACCTGCTCACGGTCCTGTCCTCCCTCACCGTGCGCGGGCGGCACCTGACGATGCGGGAGATCGTGCTCAACTGCTACAGCTACGTCCTCGGCGCCCACTCCACCACGCCGCACGTCGCCGGGCACGTCCTCCACATCCTCACCCAGCAACCGGAGTTGAGCGCCGCGGTGCGCGCCGACCACCGCCTGCTGCCCGCGCTCGTCGAGGAGGGCACCCGGTGGACGTCACCGACGCACCATCTGATCCGGCGCGCCACCCGCGACACCGAGCTGGCCGGCGTCCGGGTCCGCGCCGGCGACTGGGTCTGCGCGTGGGTCGCGTCGGCGAACCGGGACGAGGACGTCTTCGAGGACCCCTACCGGTTCCGGATCGACCGGCGCTCCCACGGCCACCTCGGATTCGGCGCCGGCCCGCACTTCTGCGTCGGCACGCACCTGTCGCGCGCCGCGCTCGTCATGCTCCTCACCCGGCTGCTGCGACCGTCGGCGGTCGTCGAGGCGGTCGGCGAGCCGACCCATCTGTACTCGAACTGGATCAACGGCCTGACTCACCTACCGATCGGCTTCCGGGGCTAGGACTATGCGGAACGCACTCACCACTGACGACCTGACCGTGCCGCTGGACACCATCGACCTCTTCGACCCCGAACGCTACGCGGGTGGCACCCAGCACCCCGCCTGGCAGACCCTGCGCGAGCGGGCACCGGTATGGCCGCAGACCGGTCCGGGAGGCGCCCGCTACTGGTCGGTGACCCGCTACGACGACGTCCTGCGGGTCATCAAGGACCACCGGACCTTCAGCTCGGAGCACGGCACGATCCTCGCCGTGCTCGACGGCGACCTGGCCGGCGGGCGCACCATCAACCTGATGGACCCGCCGCGTCACACCGCCGTGCGGGTGCCGACGATGCGGCTGCTGTCCACCGGCGCGATGCTCCGCCACGAGGACCGCGTCCGGGCCAACGTGCGGGCCCTGCTCGCGCCGTTGAGCGGCGGCGGGGTCGTCGACCTGGCACCGCTGGTGCTGCCGCTGCCGCTCGCGGCCGTCGGTGACGTGATCGGCATCCCGAGCGAGCACTGGGCCGACGTCGCCCGTTGGACCATGGCCGGAGTCGCGCCGGCCGACCCGGCGTTCCACGACGGAAGCGTGCAGGAGACCCTGCGGACCGCGCACCACGAGCTCTTCGCGCTCTTCCACAGCCTTGTCCGTGCGCGCAGGTCGCGACCGCGGGACGACATCATCACCAGCCTCCTCGCGGTCGAGGCCGACGGGCGCCGGTTCACCACCGAGGAGGTCGTCCTCAACTGCTACAGCTTCATCATGGGCGCGAACACCACCACCCCCCACGTGGCCGCCCACCTGCTGCTCGCCTTCGCCGAGCAGCCGGAGCTCTGGCACGCGCTGCGCGCCGAACCGCACCGGGTCGAAGCGGCGGTCGAGGAGGGACTGCGCTGGGCCACCCCCACCAACCACCTGGTGCGCCGCGCCAAGCACCGCACCACCATCGCCGGTACCGAGATCGCGCCCGCCGAACTGGTCTGCGCGTGGGTGGCGTCGGCCAACCGGGACCCGTCCCGCTTCACCGACCCCCACCGTTTCGATCCGCGGCGCACGCCGAACCCGCATCTCGCCTTCGGAAACGGCATCCACTTCTGCAACGGCGGTCCCGCCGCCCGCCTGGTCCTTCGCGTGCTGCTGGAGGAACTGCTCCCGGCGGTCGAGCGGTGGGAGCCGGCCGGCGAGGTACGGCACCTGCACTCGAACTTCATCAACGGGATCACCGGCCTCCCCCTGCGCGTGCACCTCGCGGGACGGGAGAAGGGCTCTCGCGGCCGGCAGGACCCGCGGGTGAGCGCATGACCGGCGGCCCGCGGTCCACCCGACCGGACGACGTGCCCCCGACCGACCGCTGGTTCATCCGGCCGGTCCCCGACGGTGAGGCGCTGCTGTTCTGCCTGCCCTACACCGGCATGGGCGCCTCGACCTACCACGACTGGCCCGCCTCGGGTCTCGGTGCCTTCCAGGTCGTGCCGCTGCAACCGCCGGGCCGGGAGGGCCGGTTCCGGGAGGAGGCGCACCCGACGCACGCGGCGTTCGCCGCGGACCTGGTGACGGCCATCGAACCCCACGTCCGCGGCCGGCGCTACGCCTTCACCGCGCACTGCGGCGCCGTCCCGTACGCCCTGGAGACGATCCGGCTGACCCGCGAGCGGGGACTGGCCCCGCCGGTACGGCTGTTCGCGTCGTCGTGGGGCGCCCCGCACCGCGGCCTGTACGGCCGGCTCAACCATGTCGACCTGGCCGCGTTCGACGCGGTCGCCGAGGTCAGGAGCATGGCGCGGCAGGTGGGCCGCCCCCTGCCCGACGACCTGGCGGAGCTGGCCGCCGAGGTGCTGGCGGCGGAACTCGCCGTCCAGCGCGGCTACTCCTACCGGCCGGCCGAGCCGCTGCCCTGCCCGGTGAGCGTCATCGGGTGGAGCCGTGACGACGTCGTCCCCGACCGTGAGGTGCATGACGGGTGGGACGAGTGCGCGCCGGTGAGCCACCACACGCTGGACGGTGGGCACCGCGACTACCTGCGCTGCCCACCCGCCCTGCGTGACCTGATCGCGCGCGCGGCCGGCCGGTGAGCGCGGCGGCGCCGCTGCTACCGGGTGGGCGGCTGGTCGAGGTGGTCACCCTGGCCGACGGCGTACGCCTCACCGACCCAGCCGGCGAACTCGTCGTCCAGTTCCTCCAGCGAGGTGACCCGGAAGTGCAGCACGAACAGCCGCTTGGTGTACGGCGCCGACCGGCGAATCCGCGGATCGGTGACGCTGCGCTGGAGGTCCAGGTAGCCGTCGAGCCGGTCCCGGCCCGGGCTCGCGCCGGCGAACCCCCGGCGCTCGCCCTTGAGGGTGATCGCCGACTTCGCCACGGAATAGGTGAACGACCCGCACGCTTCGGCCAGTTCGATGAAGCGGTGGTAGAGCGCGACGACTTCCGGCGGTTTGCCGACCAGGTGCCGCTCGACAGTCCATTCGTCGATTGCCATGCCGGCGATGGTAGCGACACTCCTGCACGCGTCCCAGCCCTCGCATGACCCACACCGACGAGAGGAACCACCGATGGACGGCGGATCAGACCACGCCTACGCCACCAGTGCCTGCGTGTGGGGCACCGACCCCGAACCCCTTCTGACGGAAACGGCCAGGGCCGCGCCGGTCTCCGGATGGCGCGTCCTCGACGCCGGCTGCGGGGAGGGCCGCAACACCGCCCACCTCGCGCGTCTCGGGGCCACGGTGCGCGCACTGGACATCTCCGCGCTGGCCATCGAGCATGCCGTGCGGACCTCCGGCGAGCTGCCCGGTGTCAGCTGGGAGCAGGCGGACCTCCGCGACGTCGAACTGCCCCTCGCCCACTACGACCTGGTCGTCGTCGACAGCGTCGTGCACTGGCTCGCCGACGCCGACGACGCCGTGCGCGTCATCACCCGGCTGCGGGAGGCGACGAAGCCCGGCGGCCGCCACCTCATGTGCTGCTTCAACGACCGGCACCAGGAACTGGACGGGCACCGGGCGCCGCCGCGCTTCATCCCCACCCATTCCTGGTGCCTCTCGCTCTACGACGGCTGGAGCGTCGAAGCGGTCCGCGACGAGACCTTCGTGTCGTCCCACGCCGGCGTACCGCGCGAGCACGGCCACTCCGTGACGAAGGTGGTGGCGCGCCGGCCCACGACGCCCGCGCCGCCGGAGGGGGCGTCATGACCACCGTGCAGAGTCCCGGGTCCGCCGCGGCCGCGTCGCGGCGGGTGGACCCGGACCCCTGGTGGAGCGACCCGCTGCGCGAACGGCTCACGGAGCTACGCGACATACTCGACCACAGCCGGTTCGGCTTCCCCGGTCAGCGCTGGGACATCACCGAGGGACCGGACCGGGGCCGGAAGGCCGTACAGACCTCCGGCGGGCACTTCGTCGGCCCCGAACTGCCCCCGGGCCGCACCGTGCGCATGCGCACCCGGCTGAAGGCGCCGCGGCGGCTGGGCCGGATCGAACTCGCCGGGGAGCGCCTGGACTGCCACGTGTTCAGCCGGTTCCCCTTCCGGCTGCGGTGCGACGGACGCGAGGTCGCGCGGTGCGACGACCCGCCGATCATCCGCGGCCGGATACTGACCGGCGTGCTGCCCGAGCTCGTGCCGGGCCGCGTCCACGAGCTGGACCTCACCATCGACGTCCCGGACAACCTGGTCGCCTACGGATTCCGGCTGGCGTTCTCCACGCCGCTGCTGCGCGAACGCTGGCACGACGCCGACCGCGCCTGGGCCCGGCTGCTGCTGGCGACGGAGCAGCGCCCGGACCTGCGCCCCGCCGTCCTGGCCGCCATCGACGAGCGCGCCGAGGAGTTTCCGGCCGCCACCGTCGACACGCTTCCCGACCTGCTCTCCGAGGTGCTCCCGCCGGTCCGTGCGGACCTGGAGCCCTTCCCCGAAGTCCACCTCGTCGGGCACGCCCACCTCGACCTGGAGTGGCTGTGGAACTGGGAGCAGGCCGGACGGGCCGCCAAGGCGGTCTGCGCCCGGGCTGTCGAGCTGCTGGACTCGCACCCCGACCTGTGCTTCAGCCTGAGCCAGCCCGTGGTGTACGAGATGCTCCGCGCGGAGGAGCCCGCCCTGATGGACTCCGTCCAGCGCCTGATCGACGGCGGGCGATGGGAACCGCTCACGGCCACCTGGGTGGAGCACGACATGAACGTGCCGTCGGCCGAGTCCGTCGCCCGCCAGCTCACCGAGGGGCTGCGCTACAGCGAGCAGGTGCTGGGGGTGCGCCCCCGGGTCTGCGTCGCCGCCGACACCTTCGGCCACCCCGCCACCCTTCCCGGTCTGCTGGCCCGGGCCGGCTGCACGGCGTACTTCCACACCCGCTGCCACCCGCTGCCGCGACACGGCGGACCCGCCTACCGGTGGACCGGACCGGACGGTTCGAGCGTGATCGGCGTGGTGACCGACGCCTACGACGGGGAGCTGCTCCACAGCCGGGTCGCCGAAGCGGCCGTGCAGGCACGCCGAGCGGGCCTGGACGTGGGGGTGCTGTTCTTCGACATCGACGGGCACACCGGGCAGGAGGTGCGAGAAGGGCTGGCCCGCCTGGCCCGGCACGCGTCCGGCAGCGGGCTCCCGGCAGCCCGCCCCTCCCGGTTGGACACCTTCGTCGACGCGGTGGCACGCGGGCCGCTGCCCGACTTCCAGGCGCTCCCCCCGACCATCTCGGAAGGCGCGTACACCACCCAGGCGGTGGCCAAGCAGAGCATCCGGCAGGCGGAGAGCGCCCTGTTGGAGGCGGAGGCGCTGTCCTGCATGGCGGGCCTGGACCAGCGCCGCGAGCTGCGCCAGGCCTGGCGCGCCCTGCTCTTCCGGCAGAACCACGACACAGCGGCGGGTACCGCGATGGCCGATGTCTACACCCGGCTCGCCGCCGACTCCGCCGCCTGGAGCCGGACCGTCGCCCGGCTGCGCGACGCCTCGCTGGCGCGGCTGCCCCTCCCGCCGGACGCCGACCTCGTGGTGGCCAACCCGACACCCTGGCAGCGCGAGGAGTGGATTCGCGCCGACGACGCCGTGCTTCGCTCCCACCGCGCCCCGACCGTGGCTGTCTCCACCGGCGGGGAGCGGTTCGCGCTGCAACGCACCGGCACCGGCACGGGGTTCCTGGCGCCCGTCGGGCCCTGGGAGGTCGGCGCGTTCCGCCTCGAGGAAGGCGAGCAGCCCCCCGCGCCGCCGGACGCGATCCTGGAGTGCGGCAGCCACGGCGCCCCCGAGGTCTTCGTCGGCGAGGAGAACCGCAAGGAGTTCTTCGCGGTGCGCAACCGGTTCTTCTCCTTGCTGGTCAGGGGAGACGCCGGCGCCATCGTCTCGCTGACCATGCGCGAGGGGCACCGCGAACTCGTGGCGTACGGCACCCGACGCAGGACCACGTTCCCCAACACGGCGCGCCCCGAGCTGGGGCTCAACGTCCTGCAGATCGCCCGCGAGCGACCGCACGCGATGTCCGCCTGGCACCTGCACGAGGTCCACCAGGAGGTGTCGCTGATCCACACCGGCCGTACCTCCTGGCGCGAGCAGGGCCCGCTGCGGGCCGTGCTGCGCACCGAGCACGCGGTCGGAGCCACCTCCGTCGTGCAGGACCTGACGGTCTATCGGGATCTGCCCCGCATCGACGTGACCCTGCACGTCGACTGGCACGAACCCGTCGGCGACGCGCACGGCGCCGCGGCGTTGAAGGTGGCGTGCACTCCCGATCTGCCAGCTGCCCGCGTGCACGCGGCGGCCGCCGCCGGTGTGGTCGAGGTGTCCGCCAACGGCCAGGAGCGCCCGATGCAGCGCTGGGTGGACGTCGGCGACGGCGCGCACGGCGTCGCGCTGGTGTCGGAGGACCGCTTCGGCTACGACGCGCTGGGGCCGCGCGTGCGCATGACCGTGCTGCGCAGTGCCTACGATCCGGCCGCCGGATCGGACCTCGGCTCGCACACCTTCCGCTACAGCATCGTGCCGCACCCCGGCACCTGGCAGGACGCCCGCCTTCCGTTGCTGGCCGAGCGGTTGGTCCGGCCGGTCGTCGTCGGCGCGCCGGGCCGGCCGGCCGCGCAGGCGCAGGGCCGGCGACCGGTGCCGGTGCCGGTGCCTGTGCCGCTGCCTGTGCCATTGCCGGTGCCGACCGCGGACAGCAGCGGGCTGGTCGGCGCGGTCAAGCGGGCCGACGGCGGCGACGGCGGCGACGGCGGCGACGGGCTGATCTACCGCGTCGCCGACTGGTCCGGCCGCGGCGGCCGCACCACCCTCGAAGGGCTGCCGCCCGACGTGGAGTGCCGGCGGACGACGCTCACCGAGCAGCCCGGGGAGCGCCTGCCGGTCGACGCGGGCCGGCTCACCGTGACGTTGGCACCGTGGGCGTTCGAGACGTTCCTTCTCCGCTCGCCCTCGTTCTCGCCCGCGGCACCGCCCCGTCCCGACCCGCGTGACGCACCCCGAGGGTGACCGCGCCACCAGAAGGAGTCCCACCGATGACGCCTATGCCGATCGTGCTGGACAGCGATCCCGGTCTCGACGACACGGTCGCGCTGCACTACCTGCTCACCCGACCGGAATGGGATCTCCGGGCCTACACGGCGGTGGGCGGAAACCTCCCGGTGGACGGCACGTTCCGCAACGCGCGGGCGATCGCGGCCGCGTTCGGGATCGACGCGGACGTGCCCGTCCACCGCGGCGCCGGACGGCCGATCAGCCGGGTCACCGTGCGATCGGACTTCCACGGTCCCGAGGGCCTGGGCCGGCAGACGCTTCCCGACTCGCGCGTCCGGCCGCCCGCCGAGGACGCGGTGTCGGCCCTGCTGCGCCTCAGCCGCCGCTTCGAGGGCGAGTTGACGGTCGTGGCCACCGGACCGCTGACGAACGTGGCCGCCGCGCTGGTCCTGGACCCGGGGTTCGCCCGGCGGGTGCGGGCCTTGGTGTTCATGGGCGGCGCGGCCCGGGTGCCCGGGAACATCACCCCCGTCGCGGAGTTCAACATCTGGGCCGATCCGGACGCCGCCGACATCGTCGTGTCCAGCGGGATCGAGTTCACCATGGTGGGGCTGGACGCCACCCAGCTGGCCGTCTTCGACCGGTCCGACCTGGCGGTCATGGAGGAGCACGGCGGCGCCGGAACGGAACTGTCCGCACGCGTCCTGCGCGACTACCTCGCCGCGTACGCACGGTTCACCGGTCAGGAGCACTGCTTCCTGCACGACCCGCTCGCGGTCGCGGTCGCCACCGATCCCCGCTTCGCGGCGCTGGAACACGGTGCCGTCGTCGTCGGCTGCGACCTCGGGCTGGGCCGGGGCCGCACGGTCTTCGTGCCGGAGGTCGAGACGAACAACCCCAACCTCCCGCCGGGCATCAGCGAACGCCTCGACATGTGCGGCCGGGTGGCCGTCGGCGCCGGCACCCGCGACTTCGTCCCCGACTTCCTCGCCCGGCTCACCGGTGGCGCCCACCCCTCCTGATCCCGGTACCGGCCCCTCCCGATCCCGGAGCCCGGCCGCGCGCCCGCCGTGCACACCGCGGACGTTCCCACGCCTCCCTCGATCCGACGACCCCGCGAGGTAACCAGTGGCTCAGAACCCGACCCAACTCCTGGCCGAGGCCATGGCCGACGTCTCGGTGGTCCTGCTCGTCAGTGCCGCCCTGACCCCGCTCTTCCGGCGGCTCCGGCAGCCCCAGGTGATCGCCGAGATCATCACCGGCATCGCCCTGGGCCCGAGCCTGCTCGGGCTGCTGCCCGGGAACCTGCCGCACCGGCTGTTCCCCCCGGCCGTACGACCGGACCTGGCAGCCATCGCCCAGGTGGGCATCCTGCTGTTCATGTTCCTCGTCGGCTGGCAGATGAACGCCGCGGAGATCCGGCGCAGCAAGAACGCCGTACTCGGCCTCTCGCTCGCGTCCATCACGCTGCCGTTCGTCACCGGACTGCTGCTGGCGACATGGCTGTTCCACGACCACGCCGAAGTCGCCGGCCACCATGTCGGCGAGTCGGCCTTCGTGCTCTTCGTGGGCACGGCCATGGCCATCACCGCGTTCCCGGTACTGGCCCGGATCATCCTCGAACACCGTCTGCAGATGACCAGGGCGGGCGTGCTCGCTCTGGGCAGTGCGGCGATCGGCGACGTCCTCGCGTGGTGCATGCTCGCCGTCGTCTCCGCCGTCGCGGTGTCGGACGGCCCCGGGAAGCTCCTCGGCATCGTCGGGTACTCCGCGCTGTACGTCGTGGTGCTGGTCGTTGCCGTCCGGCCGCTGGTCAGGCTGCTGGTCGTCCGCGCCACCCGCAACGGCGACGTCTCCCCGCTCCTCCTCGGCGTGTTCGCCAGCGGCGCGTTCCTCGCCGGCTACGTCACCAACCAGATCGGCCTCGACGCCATCTTCGGGGCGTTCTCCTTCGGCCTGATCATGCCGCGCGAGGCGCACCGCTCCCTGCAACTGCGGGTCCGGATACCGATGGAGCACGTGACCGCGCTGCTCCTGCCGGTGTTCTTCGTCAGCACCGGCCTCGCCGTCGACGTCACCCGGCTCGGGGGCGGCGGAGTGCTCGAACTGCTGGCCATCTGCGGGGTCGCCAGCCTCGGGAAGCTGCTCGGCGGGACCGGCGCGGCCCGCCTGTCGGGCCTTTCCTGGCGGGAGTCCCGCACGGTCGGGTTCCTGATGAACACCCGCGGTCTGACCGAGCTGATCGTCCTCAACGCGGGCGTCACCATGGGTGTGCTGGACGGCCGCATGTTCACGATGATGGTCATCATGGCGCTGGTGACCACGGCGATGGCCGGCCCCTTCGTCCCGCACCTGCCCTACGCCCGCGCGGACGAACCCGTCACCGCCGAGCCCGCCGAGTCCACCGAGCCCGCCGAGCCGCTGAAAGGGAGCGGACGATGACCGCCCGCCCGACGGGTGATCCTCAGGTGTCGGTCCCGCCCGTCCGTGGAGTGCCCTCGTCCGGGGGCGGGTTCGGGGGGCCCGCCGGTCGCTGGTCGTGGTCCTGCTGCGCCCGTACGAAGTCCTCGGCGACCATCGCGGAGAGGTCGAAGTACGCCTCTCGGGTCTTGGGTCGCAACCTGTCGAGGTCGACCTCGGCGCCGGTGGCGAGGTGTTCGTCGAAGGGGACGACCTGGACTCCGCGGCAGCGGGTCCGGAAGTGCGCCACGATGTCGTCGACCCTGATCATCTTGCCGGTCTCGCGCACCCCGGAGATGACGGTGACGCTGCGGGCGACGAGTTCGGCGTATCCGTGGGCGGACAGCCAGTCGAGGGTGGTGCTGGCGCTGGAGGCGCCGTCCACGGACGGCGTCGAGACGACGATCAGCTGGTCGGCCAGGTCCAGCACCCCGCGCATCGCGCTGTAGAGCAGCCCGGTGCCCGAGTCGGTGAGAACCAACGGGTACTGGCGGCCCAGCACGCCCATGACCCGGCGGTAGTCCTCGTCGTTCAACGCCGACGAGACCGCCGGGTCCACGTCGTTGGCGAGGACCTCCAGACCGGACGGCGCCTGCGAGGTGAACCGCCGGATGTCCATGTAGCTGGTGAGGTACGGGATGGCCTGGACCAGGTCGCTGGTCGTCGCACCGGTCTCCCGGCGCACCCGGCGCCCCAGCGTGCCCCCGTCCGGGTTGGCGTCGAACGCCAGGACCTTGTCCTGCCGCTCACTGGCGAGCGTGGCACCCAGCCCGACGGTGGTCGTCGTCTTGCCGACACCACCCTTCAAGCTGATGACCGCGATCCGACAACACGCCAGCACCGGCGTACGGATCAGCTCCAGCTTCCGCCTCCGCTCCGCCTCCTGCTCCTTCCTGCCGCCGATCCTGAACCGGGACGGCTGCGTGTTGGCACCGGGTCTCGGCCTCGGCTGGTCGCGCAGCAGCCGGTCGGAGGACAGCTCCACCGCCGCCGTACGACCCAGCGGCGCGGCGCCGCCGAGGGGGGACAGGGCCGGCTCGGGGCGCCCCCACCCCGCCGGCGCGGGATGAGCCTCCAGGGATGCCGCGAAGGCGTCGGCGAGCGCGCGGGCGGTGGGCCGTTCCCGCGGGTCCTCGTGGACGCAGCGGTCCAGCATCCGGCGCAGCTCCTGGGGCAGGCTCGCCATCTCGACGAGATCGATCGCGACACGGCCCTGGAACTGGCGCAGCGCCCGGCCGGCGCACACCTCCTTCAGCAGGAGTCCGAGCACGTAGACGTCGGTCGCGGAGCCGTACACCGTGCCCAGGTCGCCGAATTCGGGGGCACGGTACCGGGGCGGCCCGCGATGCGCGGACAGCGGTCCGGGCGGCCGGCCGTCGATCTGCGTGCGTGCCCAGCTGGTGATGTACGCCGTGCCCCGCGCGACGGTGATCGACCTCGGGTTCAGGCCCAGGTGCACCATGCCCTTGAGGTGACAGATACTCAGCGCCTCCGCCAGATGCCAGCCGAGGGTCCGGAAGCGCCGGCCGCCCCCCATGGGGCCCTCGGCGGCGACCAGCGCGGTGAGCGAGGGCGCGGGGTCCATGGCGTCGTCGGTGATCAGCTCGGTCGCCAGCCACGGTGGCCGCTCGTCGATCCCCTGGGTGAGGATGCGGGGGGCGTACCGCCCGTTCATCCGTCGCAGTGCCTCGGTCTCGACGGACATGAGTTCGCGGGCGAGGGCGACTTCCGGGGTACGCGGCACGCGGACCAGGGCCGACCCGCCCCGGGCGTCCCGGCCCAGGTAGTTCACCGCGAAGCTGCCCCGGTCGTTGCGCCGCAGCAGCCGGTACGGCCCCAACTGCCGCAGATCTTGGGCCCGCAGCTCCTCCCAGTCACCGCTCGCGGCGGGGGCCCCCGCGGTGGGGGCCGGGTCGAGCCGTGAGGGCACCGGCGCCTCCGGCCCGCCGGGTCCGGCCGCCTCTCCTTCGGGTTCCCGCACGTCCGGGAGGCTCGCGCCCATCGTCCGCAGCAGGCCCGGGCCGAGTGCGGTGAACGGGCGCGCGCCGGCGGACAGCCGCGCGCTGCCGCCAGGATGCGGCAGCCACGCGGGGAACCGGTCGGGTCGCGGGTCGAGGGCGGCGAGCTGTTCGGCCACCGCACGGCTGGTGGCGGCGAGTTCGGCGGTGGGCACGGTGTCGAGGAGGATCTGCCGGGCGGCCGGGTCGAAGCGGAAGCTCTGCCGGTGCGGTGGCTGCCCGTCGGCGACCGGGCGCATGAGCCCGCCGAGGAAGACCTCCACGAGGTGCGCCGTCTCGCACGTCCACGGCACGGCCTGCTGGATCAGCCGCATGACCGGCACCGAGACCGTGCCCACCACGGCCAGGTGGGCGGCGAGGCGGTACGCCTCGGACGACGCGGCGTCCCGGAAGCGGAGTACGGCCTCGGCGGGATCGGTGCTCCGGGTGGGCGCCGGGTTCCGCCGCTGCGGGGCGTACTGCGGTGCCAGCAGCGGCAGGACCGCCGTGGCGCCGCCGGAGCCGACCAGCCGTGCCCACGCGGCGACCGACGCCGGCTCGGGCCGGAGCACCGGCACCGGCACGTCGTCGAAGTCCACGGTGCCGGGCGGCAGGAGCGGATCGTCGACGGTCCACGTCCCGTTGGCGGCGGCGGCCTGACGGGACGTCACCCGCCACGGGTCCGCGCGGATGCCGGAGCCCTGCCACAGGCGTGGCGGCAGCACGTGCATCACGGCTGTCGGCCCCACTCCCGCCCAATGGTCGAGGACGCCGCGCATCCGGCCGTCCCGCCACGCCTCGCCGACCCCGTCGCTCACGACCAGGACGAGGCTGCGCCCCGACGGGTCGGCGGCCACCGCGGCCGGCAGCCGGGCGCCCGGCGTGAAGGGACGGGACGACAGGTACGGCGCGTCGGCGCCCCGGCTGCCCAGGCCGTGGACGCGCACGGCGCGGAACGCCCCCAGGCGCTCCAGCAGCATGCGCAGTTCGGCGCCGAGCCGACGCCACAGGAGCATCGACAGGCCGTCGTCCACCACGAGCACCAGGTCCAGCCCGCGCTCCCGCGCGGGCCGCAGCACCACGTCGGGCAGCCCGGTCTCCGCGTACGCGGCGGCCGTCGCCGGCTCGTCCAGCTCGGTGCGGCGCGCGGCCGGCCGGCTGACCCGCAGCGGCCTGAGGGCTCGTCCCAGCGGGAGCGTGCCGGCGCCCAGCGCCCGCTCCCCGGGCAGGCCGACCGGCAGGGCCCGGGTCCCGGGCGCGGTCGCCTCGGCGTCGGGCCGCCGGCCGCCGGCGTGCACCGGCACGGTCGCCGGCTCCGGAACGGGCGCCGGGGAGTCCGCCGCCTCGGGGTCCGCCGCCGCCTGCTCCGGCTGCACGGCCGGTGCCGGGACCGCGCCCACCGCCTCGGCCAGCGGGGCGCGTGCGCCGCGCGGCACCCGGCGAGCCAGCCACAGGACGTCCAGCAACTCCTCCGGGTCCAGGGTGACTCCGCAGGTGTCGAGGACGCTCAGCAGCCGCTCCACCGGGCCGTCACACCGTCCGGCCCAGGCGGTGGAGCACCGCGTCCAGGAGGCCGTCCGCGTCGGTGTCCACGCCGCCGACGCGCAGGAAGACCGCGTTCAGCAGCTGGTCGGTGGCCAGTTCGCCCGCCACCCGGCGGTTCTCGAAGACCTCCAGCAGGTCCTCGGCCTGGGCCAGTCCCTCCGCACCGAGGTGGGCGGCGACGATGTCCCGGAGCCGGTCGCGGTCCGGCTCGGGCAGGTCCAGCCGTACGCAGCGGCGCAGGAACGCGGGCGGGAAGTCGCGCTCACCGTTGCTGGTGATGACCACCACGGGGAACTCGCGGCAGAACGCCCGTCCCCGTTCGACCCGCACGTGCTCGCCGTTGTCCTCGGTCAGCACGTCCACGGCGGACTGCTCCTCGGGCAGCCGGGCCAGTTCCGGGATCTCGAACTCGCCGTCCTCGAAGGCGGCCAGCAGGTCGTTGGGGAGGTCCACGTCCCCCTTGTCGAGCTCGTCGACGAGCAGGACGCGTGGCCGTCCCCGGTGGGCGAGTGCCGTCCCGAGCGGCCCCAGCCGTATGTAGGTGCCGATGCCCGGCTCCGCCTCGCCCCGGTCGCGGCTCAGCGTGGTCTCCCTCAGCCGTCCGATCGCGTCGTACCGGTAGAGCGCGTCCTGAAGGGTGGAGCGGCTGTTGATCGGCCAGCGCAGCACGCGCCCCAGGCCGAGTTCATGGGCGAGGGCGTGCGCCAGCGAGGACTTGCCGCTGCCCGGATGGCCGGTGACCAGCAGCGGGCGGCGCAGGTGGAGCGCCGCGTTGACGATGTGCGTCTCCCGCGCGCCGATCAGGTACGGCCGGCCGCGCGCACCCTGCTCGCCGCTGAACCGGCGCCAGGGCGGGGCGGTCGGCAGGTCCGGCCGCCGGGCCTGCCCGTCGCCCTTGAACAGTTGCCAGTCGTGGTCATGGATGTCGGTCATCGGTCCTCACGCCTCGGTGCCTTCGGGGTCGGCGAGCCAGAGCCCGTCGGGCAGTTGCCGGTCCGGGTCCTCCCAGACGAGCGCGGGGCGGGCCGGGTACTTCGCCGGGTCCGCGTAGGCGTCGACCCGGAAGCGCCGCACCCTTTCGTGCAGGCCGTCGAGCGGCCCGGCGGGGCCGACCGGATCGAGCCTCGGCGCGTGGTCGTACCCGTCCGCGTTCCGGTCCCACAGCACCACCGGCACGCCCAGTACCAGGCAGGCGCGCAGCACCGTGTCGCGCTGGCCGCGGGGGCCGTGGATCACCACCCGTCCGCAGTCCCGGTCCTGCTTCAGCCGGACGATCGCCGACTTCGGGTCGGTGGCGCGCCCGTCGACCACCAGGGGTTCGGCGAGCGCGCGGTCGGCCCAACGGCGGGCGAGCGCCGAGGCGTTGCGGCGTACGGCCTTGCAGCGCAGCACCACGTGGTGCTCCTCGCCCAGCGGTGCGGCCAGGCCGTCGCCGGGGTCGGCGCCGTCCCACTCGTCCACGGGCAACTGGAGCTGCGCGTCGTCCACCCACACCTCGACCAGTGCCGTGTCGCCCTCGCCGCCGTCCGCCGCCTGCCGGACGAGCCGGGCGATCACCGCGGCGGGCAGGGCCCGGTCGGGGCCGGTCTCCACCCGCGCCGGGGTGCCGTCCGCCCGGGTCCGCCACAGCGCGCAGCGGAAGTGGTGGTCCGGGTCGCCCTCGCGCCGGTCCAGTTCCACCACGACGGTCCGCTGGTGCCCTTCACGCTGCCGGGCCGCCCACTCGGCGGCGTCCTGCCGGCGTTCGGCCAGCGCCGCGCCGGGGATGCCCAGCCGGCGCGCGACCCGGTCGTTCCAGGCGCGCAGCGCCGGCAGGTCCGCGCCGTTCGTATGGAGCGCCGCCACGTACTCGACCACGCGCAGCAGCGCCGGGACCCGGGGCGTGTCGTACGGGACGCGGGCGCTGTCCCCGCCGAAGGACTCCAGCGCCCGGACGGCCTCGTCGAGCGCACCGGACGGCAGCCGGGAGGCGCGCAGGACCGCGGGCAGGCGCGCGTACGGCAGGGCTCCCTGCGTGGCGCGGGGCAGCAGCGTCCGATCCGCGTCGCAGCGCCCGCCGAGGTGTTCCAGCAGTTCGTGGTGCTCGCCGGCCGACAGCAGCAGGGCGGCCCCTTCGCCGTGGGCGAGGCCGACCAGTTCGTCCAGCGCGGCCCGCCCGGCCCGCGTGGTCAGGGTCGGCGCGTGGATCTCCGCGAAGTCGGCGGTGCCTCGGGGGTGCCGCAGCAGGAAGGCGGCCAGTTCCTGGTAGGCGGGCGCCGATCCGTCTCGCGGGCGGTCCAGCCCGTGGAGTTCGGCGAGTTGGCCGGCGCGGTCGGCACGGAGCACGGGGTCGCCCAGCAGGACGGCCAGCGGCTGCGCCATGCGCGCCACCAGGTGGCCGTACGGTGCCGGCGGCGCCGCGGTCAGCGCGCTCATCACGCGATCGGGCACTCCGGCCGCGGCCAGTTCGGCGCGTACCGCCTGCCACGGGATCGCGATGCCCCGGCGGATGACGTCGCCCGGCGAGAACGGTCCCGCGGGCGCCGGAAGGTGCGCCACCACCAGGCCGACGGCGGTCCCGTCCGGCAGGCACAGCGGGCCGCCGCTATAGCCGGGGCCGAGGGCCGCGCCCGCCAGGGTGCCGTCCAGGTAGCCGAGCGGGCCGTCGCAGGAACCGACGTCCACCTTGGCGTAGCTGTACTCCTGACCGGTGCCGTACCAGGCCACCAGGTGCTGCCCCGCCACCATGTTCCGCCAGGCGGGCGGCCGGGCCGCCGAGGGCGGGTCATCCCGCAGTTCCAGCACCGCGAGGTCCGCGAGCCAGCCCAACGCGCCGGGCTCCGCGGCACGCCGCGGTATCCAGTGCCGTACCCGTGCCCGCCGCCGCCCCGTCCCCGGCAGCGCGGCGAACGCCACGTCGACCCACGCGTCCGCGGGTTCGGCCACGGACTCCAGCGGCAGGCCCAGGGCTTCGTTGACCACGTGCGCGCACGTCAGCAGCCAGCGGCCCGACATCTGCACGGCGGCGCCCGCGGTCCGCCCGCTCTTCGCGGCGAGGACCGTGATCACCGCTTCCCGACCATGCCCGCCGCCACCGTCCACGGGCGGCCCGAACCACCCCATGGGCTATCGCGCCCCCGGGCCGGGCGCCGCGGGCGGGGTCTCCGCTCCGGACGCGGCGGGGGCGGAAGCGGGCGCGGGCACGGCGGCGGGCGCGGGCACGGCGGCGGGTGCGGGCACAGGACCGGGTGCGGGCACAGGACCGGGTGCGGGCACAGGACCGGGTGCGGGCACAGGACCGGGTGCGGGCACGGCGGCGGGGGCCGGGACCGGCCGCCACGTGGCGCACACCTTCATACTCGCCTGACCGTTCGCTCCGACGATGCCCAGCTTGAGGTCCTGCCCGATCTGGACGCCGAGTTCGACGCTCACCTCCTGCGGAGGGTGGTCCAGCGCACTCAGGCTGTCCTGGACTTCCTGGAGCACCAACCCGATCGGCCGCAGCACCCCTCGCAGCGTGCCGGCGGCCAGCCTGGCGGCGCCGGCCCCCCGTCCGACCGGGACGGGAGCGCTGAAACCGTCGGGCAGGTCGTCCGGCTCCCCCTCGCCCGAAGGGGGCTGCCCGACCGGGGCAAGCTCCACCCGGACCAAGGAGTCGTCGGCGAGGCGGAGTTCGGCGAAGTCAGGCACTCCCCCATTGTGCCGCGAGCCGCACCGCCGCGCTCCGGAACCGGCGCGCAAGCGGTCAGCCGCCCTGGCCGGCGCTGCCGATCGGGCCGACCTCCACGCCGTGGCCACCGCTGTCCGTGCCGGTGGGCAGCGAGGCCTGGCCCGGCCAGCGCAGGGTGACCGACTTCGTGTCGTCGGGCGCGGTCACCCGCAGCCCGGTGATCCGGGCCCCGGTGCCGCCCGTCTTGTTGAGCGGGTAGTTGACGTTGAAGTCCACCTCCTGCCCGTTCTTGAGGCTCATCGTGGTGGCCGGCGCACCGACGCGCTTCGCGGACACCGTCCCCACGTTGGTCGTCAGGTCGACGCCGGCGAACCCGGCGAGCGTGCAGGTCCGGCCGCTGTCGTTCTTCAGCCCCACCGCGACGCTGCCGGCCGCGTCGCCGTCGATGAAGGTGTCCGTCGCCGTGATCTTCAGGTCGCCGGTGCGGCACTTGCCGACCTTGCCGCTCGCGTCGGACCCGGACCCGCCGGCCGTGCTCTGCCCGCCGGAGCCGGTCGTGGCCTTGCCCGAACCGCCCGAGCCCGAGCCGCCGCCCGAGGACGACGTGCCGGTGGCCGTGCTCTGCCCGCCGGAGCCCGTCGCGGTCTGGTCCGAACCGCCCGAGCCCGAGCCGTCCGAGTCCGAACCGCCGCCCGTGGACGTCACCGTGGACGAGGACGTCGGGTCACTGTGCGCCGAGCTGTCGTCGTTGTTGCAGGCGGTGAGCGAGAGTCCCGCGGCGACGATCACGGCGGCGAAGGTGAGCTTGTGGACGCGCATCTTTTCTTCCTCGGTGTCGGTTGGAGGCTCCGGTTGCCCGGTGCGAGTCGATACGGACCGGTGCGAGTCCGTACGAGTCGATACGAGCGAGCGTTCCTGATCACCAGGACTCGGCCGGCCTGGCCGGCCGTTCCACCCAACTGCCCGCTAGGACACCCCTGTTACACACCCATCCCGGGCGCCCCACGCGCCACCACCGGCGACATCCCGCGCGCGCCGCGCCTCCCGCGCCCCTCCCCCGCCCCCGTCCGGCGCGGAAAACCTGTCCGCACGCTGTGTGCCGCGACGCTCCGGCGCGCGGCCGTCGACGGCCCGAGTCGGCGGTTCCCGGCCGGAGTTCCGCACCTGGCCGCGGCCGCCCCCGCTGGGACAGACCCGTGACCTGACGAATCTTGACCTCGACGACGGGGAATGCCCGCCGGGCGAAGCGCACCACCCCCGCGCCGGGCGACGAGCGCTGCGGCTACGGCTACGGCTACGGCTACGGCTACGGCTACGGCTACGAGTGCGGCTGCCAGTCCGCGCCGTCGGCCGACAGCCGCCGGGTGATCCGGTCGAACAGCTCCGTCAGCGGCTCGCCGACGTCACGGCCGAACTCGGTGAGCCCGTAGGTGACCTGGGGCGGCGTCGTCGGCTCGACCTCCCGCCAGACCAGGCCGTCCCGGACCAGCACGCGCAGCGTCTGGGCGAGCATCTTCTCGCTGATGCCCTGGATGCTCTCGCGCAGCTCGTAGAACCGAAGGGCGTTGCTCCGCAAGGAGATCAGCACCCAGATGCCCCACCTGCTGGTCACGTGGTCGACCATGTCGCGCGCGGGGCAGTCGGTGTGAAACACGTCATACGGCTTCCCTGCCCCGGCCTGCCTGAACTGCGCGCCTCCCGCCATGTATTGAGCTTACCTCAAGGTATGTCCTTACCAAAAGTTAGCCCAGGCTCCTAGCGTGAAGGCCACACAGGACATCCGACAAGGAGCTCGAAATGATCGTGGTGACCGGGGCCACCGGCAACATCGGCAGGCCGTTGACGCGGGAACTGGCCCAGGCGGGCCGGAAGGTGACGGCGGTGTCACGGCACGCGGCGGCGGTGCCGGACGGCGTCCGCCACGTGGTGGCCGACCTCGCCGAGCCGGCCGGCCTCAAGCCCGCGCTGGAGGGCGCGAAGGCACTGTTCCTGCTGCTCTCCGGCGACCTGCACGCCGGCGGAGCCCAACCCGCCGACATCATCGGCGAAGCCGCGGCCGCCGGGGTCCGCCGGGTCGTGCTGCTCTCCACGCAGGGCGTGGTGACCAGGCCCTCCGGCCCCACCCGGATCGCGATGCGCGCGCTGGAGGACACGCTGCGGGAGTCCGGGCTGGAGTGGGCGATCCTGCGGCCGGGCGGCTTCGCCTCCAACGCGCTGTGGTGGGCCGATTCCGTCCGCACCGGGCAGGTCGTCGCCGCGCCCTTCGGCGACATCGGGGTACCGATCATCGACCCGGCGGACATCGCCGCGGTCGCGGCGGCCTGCCTGCTGGAGGACCGGCACGCCGGCGGCGTCTACGAGTTGACCGGCCCGGAGGTGATCACTCCGCGCCGGCAGACCGAGGCCATCGCCGCCGCGCTCGGCTCGCCGGTACGGTTCCACGAACTCACCCGCGACGAGGCCAAGGCCGCCATGGCGCGGAGCATGCCGGCCGAACTCGCCGACGACACGCTGGACATCCTCGGTTCCCCGAGCCCGGCCGAGCTGCGCGTCAGCCCGGACGTCGAGCGGGTGCTCGGCCGTGCCCCGCGCCCCTTCGCCGACTGGGCCGCCCGCCACGTCGACGCGTTCCGCTGAGCCCGGTCGGCGGCGCCGAACCGCCCTTCGTGCACGGCGATTCACGGCGACCCCCGGCCGCGGGTCTACCGGCCCTCCCAGCAGACGGAGTGGTGCGCGGGACGCCCAAGGAGGAGATCCGCGATCTCGTCGGGACGCCGTGGCGGCGGACCAGGGCACGGGCCATGATCGCTTGCGTATGCGGGCGGAGCTGCCGCTGATCATGTCGTGCGGGTCGGTCCTGCACGGTGGGTTCCGGTCAGCAGAGCTTCGGCATGCTTGCGGAAAGCGGTGACCAGACGGCTGCGGTCGCCGGTGCGCGTGGCGAGTACGACCTGGCTCGGTTCGACCCCGTGCAACGGGACGGTGGTGAGGCTGGGATGCAGGCCGGTCGCGTGGTCGAGGGGCGGCCCGATGGCCACGGCCTGCCCGGCGGCGATGAGTTCGTGTTTGTCCTCAAGGGCTTCGACCAGGGGGCCGTCGGGCGCGGGCCGCCCGTCGGGCCGGGGATCGAGCCGCCAGTAGGCGTTCAGCAACGGGTCGGACTGGCGTACGTGGGGGATCGGCTCGTCGGCGATGTCGCCGAGGGTGACCGACTCCTTGCCGGCCAGACGGTGGTCCCGGGGCACGACCAGTACCCGCGGTTCGTCGTAGAGGACGGTGACGCGCAGCTGGTCGGTGGGGAACGGCAGGCGCGTCACCACCGCGTCGACGCGGTGCTCCAGCAGCGCGCCGCGCGAGTCGTTCCAGGCGAGCAGGCGGGTGTGGACCTCGGCATCGGGATTGCGGTCGAGCAGGGCGCGCACGGCCGGAGTGATGACCAGCCCCTTGGTGTAGCCGATGGTGATGCTGCTGGGCCGGGCCGCGGCCCGGGTGCGGGCCATCGCCTCGACCGCGGCGCGCAGCACCCCCTGGGCCCGGGGCAGGAAAACCTCGCCGGCCTCGCTGAGCCGGGTGCCGCGCGTGGTGCGGTCGAGCAGGCGGACGCCCACTTGCTGTTCGAGGCGGCGGATCTGCCGGCTCAGCGACGGCTGGGTGGTGTGCAGCGCTTCGGCGGCATGGCCGAAGTGCTGGTACTCGGCGACCACCGTGAAGCACTGCACCAGCCGGAGGTCGAGGTCCACGGGTGCGGGGAAGCGTTCGGACACCACCCCACTCTAGCTGGCCTTATACGCAGCCCGTATGACATGTGTCGGAACAATCATTGGACTGCGCGCTCGTCGCGGCCGCACCGTGGTGACCATGACATCGGACCGCGTGACACCGTTTCGTATCGACATTCCGGACAGTGCCCTGGAGGATCTGAAGGACCGGCTCCACCGGGTACGCCTTGCCGGCCGGGAGACAGCGCCGGACAGCAGCCAGGGGGTGCAGCGGGAGCGCCTTGAGGGGCTGCTGGAGTACTGGGCCACCGGGTACGACTGGCGCGATCTGGAGCGGCGGCTCAACGAGCTGGGCCAGTTCCGCACGACCGTCGACGGTCTCGGCCTCCACTTCATGCACGTACGCTCACCCCGCCCCGACGCCACCCCCCTGTTGCTGCTGCACGGATGGCCGGGCTCGTTCCTGGAGTTCCTCAAGACCGTCGGCCCGCTCACCGAGCACGGCTTCCACCTCGTCGTCCCCTCGATGCCCGGCTACGGCTTCTCCGACCAACCCGCCTCGACAGGCTGGGACCCGGACCGGATCGCCCGCGCGTACGGCGTGCTCATGTGGCGCCTCGGTTATGACTCCTACCTGGCCCAGGGCGGCGACTGGGGCGGTGTCGTCGCGACCCGCATGGGGGCGCAGCGCCTGACGGGCCTGCGTGCGATCCACGTCAACTTCCCTGAGTTCCTCGCCGCACCACCGGTCGGCGACGCCCCGACCCCTGAGGAGAAGGCCGCACTCGAACAGGGCAGCCGCTTCTTCGCCGTCCATTCCGGATACCACGTCGTGCAGCGCACCCGGCCGCAGACCATCGGCTACGCCCTGACCGACTCCCCGGCCGGGCAGGCCGCCTGGATCTACGAGAAGTTCCTCGACTGGGCCCGGCCCGACGCCCTCACCCCCGACGAGATCCTCGACCACATCTCCCTGTACTGGTTCACCGGCACCGCCGCTTCCTCCGCCCGCCTGTACTGGGAGTACGCCCGGCAGCCGCTCGCTCTGACCGAGCTGGACCTTCCCGTTGGGGTCAGCGTCTTCCCGGACGAACTGACGCGTACCCCGCGCGTCTGGGCCGAGCGCGCCTATCACGACCTGCGCTACTTCAACGACGACATCCCCGCGGGCGGCCACTTCGCCGCCCTGGAGCAGCCTGGGCTGTTCGTCGAGGAGATCGTCAAGTTCGCGCGGACGGTGGCCGCATGAGGACGGTCGTGATCACCGGGGGCACGGACGGCATCGGGCGCGGCCTCGCCCGTATCCACCTCGGGCGTGGGGACCGGGTCGTGGTCGTCGGGACGGACAAGGCCAAGGCCGAGCCCGGCGCCGTGCGCGAGGGAAGCGCCGTCCCCCGGGACCCTCAGGCATCCTCCCTCGCCGACGCGCGGCGGCTCTACGACCACACCCGGGAGGTGCTTGCCCGATGAAGTGGGTCAGCTACCGCTCCGCCGACGGCTCCACGCGCTGCGGCGTGGTGCACGACAACAAGATCCACGCCGTGGGCTCGGGCCTGTTGAAGCTGCTGCGCGCCGAAGGCGGGCTGGAGGCCGCGGCAACCAGAGAACCGTCTGAGATCGTCGAGTTGGCCACGGCCGACCTGCTGCCGCCGATACCGGTGCCCCCGGCGATCCGGGACTTCGCCGCGTTCGAACGTCACATCAGCAACGCGGGTAAGGCAGCCGTCGGCGACGGCAGGGTCAGCCCGGTCTGGTACGAGTATCCGCTCTTCTACTTCTCCAACCCGGCGGCGATCAAGGGACCGCACGACGAGGTCCCCATCGCCCCGGGCGCTCAGTTGTGGGACTACGAGGTCGAGGTCGCCGCGGTGATCGCCGGGGACTGCTCGAACCTTGACGCCGCCACCGCGGAGAATCACATAGCCGGCTACCTGGTCTACTGCGACTGGAGCGCACGCGATATCTCCGCGAGCGAGATGGGGTTCGTGTACGGCCCGTCCAAGAGCAAGGACGCCTCGACCAGCCTCGGCCCGTTCCTCGTCACCCCCGACGAACTGGAGCCCTACCGCTCGGGCAAAGGCTATGCCCTGCGGATGGACGGGTACGTCAACGATGAGCATTACGGCGGCGGCAGCTGGGACGAGATCCACTGGTCGTTCGGCGAGATGCTGGCGCACGCGTCGCGCGGTACCTCGCTGCGAGCCGGTGACATCCTCGCCAGCGGCCCCGTGGGCACCGGCTGCATCCAGGAGTTGTCCGGCCGCCGCCGCTACCTGGCACCGGGAGACACGGTCCGGATCGAAGTGCAGGAACTCGGCGCGATCTCCGCGCGGATCACCGCGCCAGAGCCGTCCTGACGTACCGGACGCACCGGACGCACCGGACGCACCGGACGCACCGGACGCACCACAAACGATCTTGCCCCTTCCACTTGTCGGGAGACCACCGAGATGCGTCTCGCCAGCACCTTCGCTCGCGCTGACATGGATCTGAACGCCGTCCGCGAGGTCAGCCTCACCATCAACGCGACCCACCTGTTCGTCTACTTCATCCCCGAGGCACCGGAAGAGGCCGCCAAGCTGGGCGTAACCGAGTACGCACCGGCGTACTTCGCGTTCCGGTCAGCCCCGATGGGCGCGGTCCCATGGCAGGTCACACTCGCGGCCTTCTACAACTTCAGCCCGCGGTCGGTGCGGGTCATGGCAGGCGTGTGGGACACGGCGACGCCAGAGGAGTGGCAGGCCGCCCGCTTCGCAGCCGTCGATCGTGCGTTGCGGCGCGTCGACGTGCGCCTCACCGCCGATCAGATCGCCGAGGCACGATCGCTGATCGCCCCGGTCGTCGCGAGCGCCGACTACGCCGGGAAGACGATGGCTGCCGCCAACGCCTCGGTCCCCCTCCCAGCCGATCCGCTCGTCGCGCTATGGCAGCAGATCACGGTGCTGCGCGAGTGGCGCGGCGACGCGCATGTCACCGTGCTCGCCGCCAACGACCTCGGGCCGTGTGACTGCAACGTGCTGCAAACCGCGACAGGTCACTTCCCGGAAGCGATCGCGCGCGCCACCCGGCTGTGGGAGGACGAGGAGGTGGCCGCGGCGACAACACGCCTCGTTGCTCGCGGCTGGCTCAACGCCGACGGCACCGCTACCGATGCCGGCATCGCGGCGCGCGAGCAGATCGAGGTCGAGACCGACGAGCACTGCGCGGCGCTGTGGACGCCGATCGGCGACGCCGACATCCGTCGTCTCACCTCGCTCATCATGCCGATCCACGACGCGTTCACCGCAGCCAGGACATACCCCTTCCGCGTGGAGAGGGGAGACACGCACTCCGCCGATCCGGAGCCCGCCAGGTAGGCCCCGTTCTCGTGCAACCGCACCGACCGCAAGGCGCCGGCCGGAACGGAACCCGCGCCGTAGCCGCACCGCGCCGCGCTCCGCACGTCACACGGCCGTACGCCCAGCGCTCGGGGCCAACCGGACGGGCGGCGGGGCGGGAGGCGGGCGGGCGCGGGGGCGTACAACCGTTCGCGGCGGTGGCCGGTCTGACGGGGCGGCGGGCGATCCGGGGTCTCCGGAGGCCGTCAGGCTGAAGGGGAGTGCGTATGTCCAGACCCAGACGTTTGTCCAGACCCGGACGTTTCCGTGTCCACTCGATGACGCTGGCGGCCGCGGTCGCCGTGGTGAGCGCCGTCGTCGCCCCCGGCACCGCGGCCCACGCGTCCGCCCCGAGCACCCGGGTCCCCCCGGTGGTGGACTTCAACGGCGACGGCCACGCCGACCTGGCGGTCGGCGCCCCCGGCGGCACGGTCGGCGGGGGCGCCGGCGCCGGCTACGTCTCGGTGGTCTACGGCGCCACCGGTGGCCTCGACGCCGCCACGCACGCGAGCTTCAGCCAGAACACCGCGGGCGTGCCCGGAGGAGCCGAGGCGGGCGACCACTTCGGCGCCAAGGTCCTCCCGGTGGACCTGAATCGGGACGGATACACGGATCTGCTGGTGGGCGCCCCCGGCGAGGACGTCGGCAGCGCGGTCGACGCCGGCATGGTCACCGTGCTGTGGGGCGGCGCGAAGGGCCTGGCCGGCGGGACCGCGGTCGACACCGGCGCCGTCGCCGGCCGGCATACGGGTCAGACCCTCGCGGCCGGCGACTTCGACGGGGACGGCGGCGTCGACATCGCGTATCTCACCGGCGCCGACATCCAAGTCCTCTCCGGCGTCGGCACGGACGGGCGCCCGGACCACCACGGCACCATCGTGACCTGGGAGGCGATGGGCAACGCCGGGATCATCACGGACGACCTGGCCGCGGGTGACGTCAACGGGGACGGCGTCAGCGACCTGGCCGTGATCGGCAGGGACGTGGAGACCCTGGACGACGGGCAGGCCCCGCTCTTCCTCGGCGGCTCGCACACCGGCGACAGCGTCGGCGGCCTCGCCTACCGGAGCAACCTCGTGGACGCCAAGGGCCACTGGCTGGAGGGCGACTCCGTGGCCATCGGCGACCTCAACGGCGACGGCTACGGCGACGTGGTCGTCGGCCACACCCACGAGGGCTACTACACCGACTCGCTGATCCCGTCCAAGGGCGGTGCGATCGGGGTGGCCTACGGCGGGCCCGACGGTGAGAGCACCACCGTCGCGCCGGTCTGGCTCAACCAGGACAGCGTCGGCGTGCCCGGCGTCGCGGAACCCGCCGACGCGCTCGGCACGGACGTCGCGGTCGGCGACGTCAACGGCGACGGCTACGCGGACGTGGTGGCCGGCGCGCCGGGCGAGGACCTCGACGGCGTCACCGACGCCGGCGACTTCCTCCTCTTCAAGGGCTCGGCCAAAGGTTTGACCGGCACCGGCTCGCAGGCGTTCAGCCAGGACTCCGCGGGCGTACCGGGCGCCGCGGAGGCACACGACCGGTTCGGCCGGACCGTCGCCGTCCTCGCCGCCACCGGCACCGACCGCGCCCAGGCAGCCGCCGGCGACCCGAGCGAGAACGCCGGGAACGGCGCGGTATGGGTCCTGCACGGCACCGCGGCCGGCCTGACCGGCAGTCACCCCGCGAACTTCGGCGCGGCGACCATGCACACACCCGTCACCGGGTCCGCCTTCGGCAGCACCCTCGGCTGACCGCCCCCGTCCCGGTGCGGGCGGGGTGGAAAGGGGTGTGCGGGGGCAGGGGCACCCCTGGCGGCAGCGCGGCCGGGCGGGCGGGCGAGCCGTCCCTCGCACGTGTCACCCCGCCGGATGCCGTGACCGTGTCGGGCGCGCGCTTGGAAAGCGCGTCGGGGGCACCCCCTCACGAGTTCGAATCCCGCATCCCCCGCCGGCGCCTCACCGGGCACGGCATCGTTGGCCCCCGCTGCTCGCAGCGGGGGCCACCCACGTTGTCTCAGCCCTCGTTGTCCTGCGTCTTGTCCACAGCGGCTGTCGGGCGAGCTCCCCCAGATCGCTGGACCGATCTTCCGGGCCACCTCCTTGAGCAAGTGGTCCGCAGCCCGACGCGATTCATAAGCGGTTGGCGCGGCGGCTTCGGTTCTCACAACCAGCACAGAATGCCGGATTCCGCGGCAGGTCTCCTCGCCGAGGATCATGTCCGATCGCCGACTCAGTACCAGATGGCCACGAGTCGGCCGGCGGCGTCCCGTTCTGCGGTGGCGGGCATGCGTTGCGCGGTCCCGACAGCGATGCGGTGCGCGGACCAGGCCGCCGCGGCGGCATCCAGTACATCGTCGGTGGGGACGGAGTCGGCCTCGCCGAGTTCGTCGCTGAGCGGAATACCCGCGGCGGTCAGGAGAGCGCGGCGTACGGCCTGACCCCGCCAGCTCCTCTTGCTGTGACTCAGCGGAGTACCGCCGGCCATGGCCTGGAACGAGACTTCGGGATGCACCTCATGAATGCGATCCGGATCATTGATCCAACACATGTACGCCTCACGGCGTTTGGAGGCCAGCGCCCATGCTTGCTGGCTGATCTTCTTCCCCGTGATCGTCAGGCATGCGGTGCTGGCAGCCGCGTAGTCGGCCTCATCCCAGACCGCCTTCGGGGCGGTGAGGAACACGCTGCTCCGGCGGGCCCCGAGATACGCGCGAGCTTGGATGTCTGCGGCGCGCCAACCCCTGTCGAGCAGTCCGAGAGGCATGTCGACCACGACGACATCGCACTCCCCCACCCGCGCGATGAGTGCCTTCAGGATGGCCTCGACCAGGCTGCTGTCAAACACACCGGCCGCCAGACGAATGCCGATCCAGCCCTGCTTGCCACAAGCATCGATTCCCAGGACGTTCATGGTCTCCTGCTTCAACATCGCGGACAGCGGCAAGCTCACAGTGTCCGGCAACGCCCGAGGGACCGGCCATCGCCCATTCCGTGGACGAGCAAGACCGCGCGACCGCTAGTCGAATGCCTTTGCGCGGGAGGAGCGCCGGCAAACCGGGGCGACAGCGTGGGCCTCCTCCAGACAGAATCCAGGCATGTCCACCGACATGAACGGGATGGTCGAGTGCCGACCGGGTGCCCGGCTCTGGGGGCCCGACGATGAGGACTCCGTGTGGCAGGCCGGCATTGACCTCTGGCTCCTCAACACGGGCAACGCCTACGACGCTCTCGCCTGCCTGTTCGGTGTGCGCAACACGTTCGGCTTCCGTCCCCTGTCCGAGGGCCGCGGTATACCGGCTGACGCGTCCGACCGCTTGCGTGGCGAGTTCGCCACATACGGCGGTTCCGGAGACTTCCATGGGACAACGTGGATCTCCTGGGCAGAGCTGGCCTCCGCTGACTGGCAGGAGACGGACCTCTCCGGCACCCGCAGCCGCCAGTCAGTCGCGGGAAACGCTACGCACTGGGGCCCGGTTTGGAAGGTGATGAGCGTGCTAAGCGAAGTCCACGGCCCAGAGAGTGTTCGTCTCGTCGTCTGGTTCTTCTGACGTGACGCCCAACATCCCGGCCTGTCGTGTGATCAATGTCCGGCCTGCACTCTCGGAGCACACACGAGGACGACCGCATCGAGGACCCCATGCCTGACCAGCAGAAACTCAATGCTCAAGTTCGGAAAGAGGACAGCACCACCGTCTTCCGAGCCGGACTTCACATCGCTGGCGTCTTCATCTGGCCGGACACTGCCCCTCCGCCTTTGTGAACCCGCAGGAGGCTGTCAGTCCTCCTTATTAGGGTGCGGTGCATGCAATCGCTGATCACCGCCGTTCGCACGCACGACGATGCCGCCGCTTTCCTGGCCTGGCCAGGTGACTTCGACCTGGACCGGGGTGACCACGGCGAGGAGGTGCACCTTGCCTCAGGCGCGGCGCTGGAGGGCTTCGCCGGTCACGGGGCCGGGGGCACGTACTTCTTCTGCGGTGAAGGCGGCGAGGAGCGACCGATCCTCTTCGCGGACTCCGAAGGCCGTGCAGCTCTGGTCGCTGTCGGACTGCCCGAGCTCATACGACTGCTGCTGGTGGCGCCGTGGTGGCAGGACTGCCGGACGTTCACCGCGAAGGAGAGCCGCGAGCTGGCTACCGAGTATCTGGAAGACACACCCGACCTCTGGGCTCGACGAGACCGGGCGGCAGCCGCCCTCGGTCTCTCGCTTCCCACGGAGGCAGCTGCGTTGGCCCGGCTACGTGAGGCCGTCACCGTGACGGGCAGGGATTTCGTTCTGGTCTTCGCGCCGGAGAACGAACCGTACGACGCGCTGTTCAAGGACTTGGCATGACCGGGAGGCAGCGGGTCCTGGCACTGTCCGCTGACGAGGAGGCCGAGCGGCACGCCGCTGTAGCCGACCTGGTCGCACTTGGTACCGCGGCACTGCCCGCCCTCATGGACGAACTGCGCGACGACGCCTCGTCGGTGACCGAGACCGCTCTGCTTTCGGTGCTATGTGGCATCGGCGCCTCGGCCTTCGATCCTGTACTCGGTGTCCTGCAGAGCGCGGTGCCGGGATCGCATTGGCGGGCGCTGCGTGTGTTCACACGACTGGGAACCCCAGTGCTGCCGGGATACCTGCGGGCACTGGCCCACGGCGATCCTTTCGTACGCCGGGCAGCGGTCATGGGCGTCGACGGCTGCGGCGAGGACGCGCTGCCCGTAGCGAATCTGCTGGTTCCGCTGCTGGGTGACGGCGACGAGGAGGTGCGCCGGGTCGCTGTCCGCGCCTTCTGCTCGTGGGGAGCAGCTGTAGTGCCGCTGCTGCAGTCGGTGCGCCGTGACGGGCCTGGTGCGGCGCGCGGGGGAGCCCTGGAGTGCCTGGCGGAGATCGACGGCGAGAATGCGATCAGTGCGCATGACCGAGCAGCCCTGGAGCGTCTTGTCCAGCTCAAGCTGATGGACGACATACCGGTCCCCATCTTGTGCTGCTTTCTCTCCTGGATCGCGGTGAGCACCGGCAACCAGGCCGGCGTCATGGAGATGCTGGGCCTGTCAGCCGCGTATCCGGTGCCGTTCTCCGTCGGGGTCAACGCTGCGGACTACGACAGCCACGGCGGACTCGACGACGACCCGCACGACCGGTACCGAAGGGTTTTCGTCACGCCCGAACTCGCGGGCTGGACCCTGGTGGTCGGCTCCTGGTGCGACCCCAGTGCGGCTGAGCGCGAGGCCGCAGTGCTGGAGGCGTGCGAACGCCTCAGCGCCCGGTACGGGCGTGCCCAGGCGTACTGGTACGGAGCCCAGAACGACGGCTCGGCCGTCCTGGTCGCCGAGCGCGGCGAGACCCTACGCCGCCTCGCCTACATCCCGGGCGACGACACACAGCACCTGGAGCTCGGGGTCCCACTCGCGTATGAGCAAGAGCGGCGGACCGCTCTCGGGCTGCCCGCATTGACGGCGGAGCAACTGGAAGTTGACCAGGACGATGACGAGTGGATGTGGGAACTGCTCGAAATGGCCACCGAGCTGGCGGGGGAGCTGAGTATCGACCCCCTGTCGATCGACACCGGCACTCCGGTTCGGGGAGTCGGCCTCCTGGCCCTCACCGAATACGGCCGCAGCCTCGGCGCCCCGTGCGGAGCGCTGCGCCTGGAGGAGAAACCGGTGCTTCACGCCTTCGCAGTCAGCTGATCCGGGGTGCCAAGGGGTTGCCCCCTTTGTTCGACTCCTTGACCACTTGCCAGACAGGAGCGCCGACTTGTGTGCTGAGGGGCCGCTGCGCGGCCTCGCGGGCCGAGTCCCAGGGGCTCGCCACCCCTGTCAGGACCACGGGTCGTCGCAGCAATCATCCGTGTCGTGCGTGTCATGCGTGTCGGGGTGGAGCATCGCTTGCAGACAGCGGTGCAGACCGTCGGCGACGGCGCTTGCGGCCACACGCATCCACGGCAGCGATGCCACCCGCTGGGCTGTCTCGCCGGTCGCCAGGTCGTCCAGGATGGTGCGCAGGTCGTCCGGTATCGGCTCGTCGGTGAGGCACATCCACCCCAGTGCGGCGCTCGTACGTACCTCGGGTGGCTGTCCGGAATCGGACCAGCAGGCCTGAATCCACGCCGTCGTCTTCGAATCCTGGTGCGCCCGGGCCAGTTCTGCGATGGCCAGTACCAGTCCCGCGCGTACGTCCGGGGCGTGCTCGGCGAGCAAACAGGTGTGGAACGCGGAGAGGATGTCCTGAGCGCGGTCGGAGGCAGCGGCCAGTGCGTAGGCACTGGCGATGCGCACTGCTGTGTCGGGATCGCCAAGGAGAGGAAGAATGAGGTCGGTGTCTGCGGCGATCGCGTAGCGGGCGGCCTGTACTGACCAATTCTGCAGGTATCCGGTCGGCTCGAAGTACCATTCGTCGTCGTTACGGTGCCGCAGCATGTCAGCACGCGTGCAAACGCCCTGATGCCCCATGCGTGCCCCTTCGGCCACCACGGCCAGCACCTCGGCGCGGTCAGTGCCGCCGGACTGGGTTCCGATTCGGATCAGGAAGGGCACCGCCAGCGCCACCGCCACCCTCATGTCGTTGGCGCACCGGCCGATAAGCATGCCGAGAGCCCCGCGGACGGCGGCTGGGTCTCCCGAACGCAGCCGCTCCATGTCCTCGCGGACGCGGATGCCGTCCGGGAAGCGGTCCCAAGGCACCTCCTCCAGCAGAAATTCGTCCTTTGCATCGGGACGGATCCCGGCCACCGCCACACGGATGTCGAGAGGGCCTCCCGCCTGATCCAGCGGATCCGCGTCCACGAACCCCCGCACCACCGCCTGGTACGCCGGATCAACCTCCCACTGGTGCACCTGACAACCTCCGCGGCAGTTCATCCGGCCCGACGCCGTGACGCTGAAGACAATCGATCGGACATGCGGCTGATAATGCCAGCCATTCTCAGAGGGCTTCGATCTCAACCATTGATCCGTCCGGACCAAGCCTGAACATGCGCGGCGGTCCCATCTGCGCGACGGCTGCAGCAATCGCAGCCTGCCGCAGCGCAGGATCCGGTGCCTGCGGGTCCTGGAGGCGAAAGCCTCGGAGCCCTACCTCGTAGGGATCGATGTCTTCCGGCGAAGGCCGGCCCTCCAGAACAAACCCGAAGAACTCACGCAGAGCTTCTTCGCCGAGTTCGAGGGGGTGGAACGGCAGCGGGTACGGGCCCTGCGCGGGCCAGCCTGCCACTCGTTCCACCGGGTGCTCGCCCGCCCAGTAAGAAGCCTCGAACGCGAAGCGCTCGCCAATATCCTCCATGACTCCGCTGTCCGGCGAAAGGCTGAGCGAACGGACCAGCTGACCGTCCTCCCACACGGCGAAGGCGCAGAAGTCCACCACGATGTGCATCCAGTGCACCACCATTCTGCGCCCGACACTTGCATCGATCAGGTGCTGTGGCAGTCGGGTCGGGTAGTCGCCCATCCAGTGCCGATCGCAGACGATGTCCGTCCCCGGAAAGCTGCCGATGTAGGCAGTCCCCTCCAGGGGATAGGTCGCATCGCCGAGCCCGCAACCGGATGTGCCTGCAACCTCCCAGCCGGGATACAGGCGACGGACCAGCTCCCGAGTCCGCTCGCTGTCCGCCGTACCTGTCATCCGCGGCGCACCGGACACTCCGGCATCCATGTACACGAGCAATGCCGTCTTGGCACCCATGGCCAACCTCTCGAAAGCATCGGATGTTCGATCGTCGTTCGAGCGGAAGGTAGCAACCGCGTATGACAGTCGGCCTCAGCGAGGCCACCAGCTGGCTGAGCCCTTCCAGCCGAAGGGCGGTCGTCCCGACAAATCCTCAGCTGCCCCGCAGCGCTGTCCGCGGTACGGGGTTGGATGTCGGCATGACTGTTCTCGATCTGGCCCGGCGGCTGCCGGGTATCGCCGAGCTGCGCGAGCACTGCCGGGCCCTGGCGACGCTGGAGGCTGTCATCAGCCCGGGCTGGGAGTCCCGCTACTACTCCTTCAACTCCACCTGGGCACGCGGTCAGCAGATGGCATCGATGCGCGACGGCAGCGGGAACGAGTGGTCCATCGTCTTCTCCGCCGCAGGCGCATACGTGCGCGGCTTCGACCACAAGTCACCCATGAGCCCTCACGGAAGTGGCAACGACGAACCCTGGCCAGGTGTCCTCGACTCGGTGCACGAAGCCTTCCGAGAGTTCGTCGAGGAGCCCGCTTTCTGCGACGAGGACAAAATGCCAGTGGTGACCGCATGCCTGTGGCGCGGCGGCGACGATAGCTGCTGGCAGACCGGCGAGATCGAATTCCCGGAAGAGGGTACCGACCCGGACGGAGCCGATGCCCTGTTCGAGCTCCTGGCGGACCGCTCGCCCGACGCGTACATACGATTCGTCGAGGACCACTACGAGACGTCGCCGGACCCCGCCGCAGTGACGGCGGTGCTCGGCCTCCAGCCGCTCACCGCCACGCTCGTCGCCTCACTGAATCCGGACGTGACCGTGGAAAGTCTCGCCACAGATCTCGCCGAGATCGGCTACGCCGTCGATGCTCAAGGTGCGGCCAGCAGCACGGCCTGACCAGCAGGGCACAGCACTGACGCAGTTGCAGTTCCAGTTGGGTTCGGCGCCGTTCAGCAACGTCCGAAGCTCAGTTGGCAGAGGACCGCGCCGCAGGTAAGGACGCCCACGAACCCCACCGGCCCCCCGGACGAAGAGTTGGAAAGCGTGTTGGGGGCAACCCCTCACGAGTTCGAATCCCGCATCCCCCGCCGGCGCCTCACCGGGCACGGCACCGTTGGCCCCCACCCCCGCCCCGCTGCTCGCAGCAGGGGGCCAACGGCGTTGCATAGGTGCCCTGGTGGCGCTGGGCGGCTCCGGGTGGCCGGGTCAGGCGTCGTCGCCGGGTAGAACCATGCGAGCGCCGCTTCCTAGCGGAGCCCAGGAGTTGCTTGCGCCGGACCGCCTCGGCGGCCACGAGCCGGCGGCGGTCCCGCGTTCGTGCTTGCCAGGGCGCGCAGGACGTGGGCGATGAGGGTGTCGAGGTAGTCGGGGTCCGGCATGCCGAGGTGGAGGGCCATGCGGTGGTAGAGCGGGCCGTACAGCAGGTCCAGTGCCACGTCGGGGTCCGCGTCCGCCGGGAGTTCGCCTGCGTCCTGCGCGCGGCGGATGCGTTGTTTGAACGTGGCGATGCGCGGCCGGATGAGGCGTTCGCGGAGGTCGTTGGCGAGGTCGGCGTCCTGCAGTGCCTCGGCGATCAGTCCGGTGGCGGGTGACGTGAACGGCGGGGTGAGGATGCTGATGACCTCGGCAAGCAGGGCGTGCAGATCGGCGGCCAGGTCGCCGCTGTCCGGCGGGTCGGCTGCGACGTTCGCGGTCTGGTCGAGGAGGTCCAGCACAATGGCACCTCTGGACGGCCACCACCGGTAGATGGTCATCTTGCCCACTCCGGCACGCGTGGCGATTGCCTCGATGGTCAGCCGCCCGTAGCCGTTCTCCCGGCAGATCTCCTCAGTGGCGGCGAGGATCGCCTGGCGACTGCGCTCGCTGCGGCGCGCCGCGTCCGGCTCCTTGGGCATGCCCTCAGCATAGACGAACGAGACGGAACGTCTCGTCTTGACACTGCGTCGGTTCCTCGGCCATGCTCCGGCGAGACGAAACGTATCGTCTCATCCGTGCATCGAGCCGGACCAAGGAGGACGGCGTGACCGCCGGAACAGCCGCTCTCGAGCAGGTCACACCAGCGCCCCTCCGTTCACACGCATGTGGCCGCGATCTTCGGTCAGGGTCCACGTCCTTGGAGGTTTCGTGCCCGTCGGCTATCTGATCACCGTGGCGCTCGTCGCCTGGTGCACCTTCTTCGCCGTTGTCTCCCCGCGTCGGCCCGGCCCGGTGGCGAGCATGAGCTTCGTCTTCGGTCTGCTCCCCAACGAGTTGCCGTTCGTGGCCATATACGCCCTCGTGGCCTCCACCGCACTCGCCGCGGCCCAGGGTGACCTGGGGTCGACGGGCGCCCGGGCGGTGGTCGGGGTGGCCGCCGCCACCGTCGTCGGGCTGGCCGTCGCCGCGTGGCGCGGCGTGCGGTCGGACCGGGCCGTCGGGCACGCCCTCCGGGAAGGGCTGGGGGCCGGCTGGCGGGAGCACGTGCAGGCGCCGCCGCGCCGCCACCGGGCCTGGGCCCGCATCCTGCTGCTGCCACCACCGGGCCTCCTGCGACCGCGCGGCGTGGAGCGGATCGCCAACATCCGCTACGGGGACGCCGGGCGCCGCAATCTGCTCGACCTCTACCGCCGCCGCGACGCACCGGACGACGCTCCGGTCCTGATCTACTTCCACGGCGGCCACTACTCCAGCGGCGCGAAGAGCCGCGAGGGGCGTCCCCTGCTGCACCGGCTCGCCGGACAGGGATGGGTGTGCATCAGCGCCAACTACCGGCTGCGGCCCCAGACCACCTTCCCCGGCCAGCAGATCGATGCCAAGAAGGTCATCGCCTGGGTCCGCGAGCACGGCTCCGGGTACGGCGCCGATCCGTCGAGGGTGTTCGTGGCGGGCGGCTCGGCCGGCGCCAACATGGCGGCTCATTGCGCGCTCACCCCGAACGACCCGGCGTTCCAGCCCGGCTTCGAGGACGCCGACACCTCGGTGAGCGCAGCGATCTGCTTCTACGGCTACTACGGCCACTTCTTCGGCGAGCAGCCCGACGAGACGCCGCCGCAGGAGCAGCCCTACCGGTACCTCAACGCCGGCGCGCCGCCGTTCCTGGTCGTCCACGGCACCAGGGACCCGCTGGGCACCGTCGAGGGCGCCCGGAGCTTCGTCGGCCGGCTGCGCGACGTATCGCACAACGCCGTGGTCCTCGCCGAACTGCCCGGCGGACAGCACGTGATGGACCTCTACCACTCGCCGCGCTCCGAGGCGATCGTGGACGGCGCCGAAGCCTTCGCCGGCTGGGTCCTGTCCTCGCCCAGGTCGCCGGGCCCCACCCCGCACACCGCCACCGCCGATGCCGCCACCGCGACCGGCCCGCACGCCCGGAAGCCGGCCTCGCCGGCCGGCTCCTCCTGAAAGGCGCAACACCGATGTACGCAGTCAGGCTCCACGAGTACGGGCCCGCCGAGAACCTCCGGTACGAGCAGATCACCCCACCGTCCCCCGGCGAGGGGCAGGTCCGTATCGACGTCCGGGCCAGCGGCGTCCACGTCATCGAGACGAGGCTGCGGTCGGGCCGCGGAATCGGACCTCATCCCGCCCCCGCGCTGCCCGTCGTGCTGGGTGGCGAGGTCGCCGGCGTCGTGGGCGCGCTGGGCCCGGGCGTAGACGAGAACTGGCTGGGCCGCCCGGTGGTCGGCACCCTTGATGCCCACGGCGGCTACGCCGAGCAGGCGGTGGCCGCGGTCGAGGCTCTGCACCGCATCCCCGACCGGATGGCAGCGGACACCGCGGTGGCGATGATCACCACCGGCTCGACCGCGCTCGGACTCCTCGACGTCGCCGAGGCCGAGCCCGGGGACGTCGCGCTGGTCACGTCGGCGGCCGGCGGCGTCGGAGCCCTGCTCATCCAGGCGCTGCACCGCCAGGGCGTCACCGTCGTCGGCGTGGCCGGTGGCCCGGAGAAGGCGCGGCAGGCCACGTCACTTGGTGCCGACATTGCCGCCGACTACCGTGACCCGGAGTGGCCGCACGCGGTCCACGATGCCCTCAGCGGCAAAGAGATCGGCATCGTGTTCGACGGCGTCGGAGGGACCACCGGCCGCCAGGCGTTCGACCTTCTCGGCCCCGGGGGGAAGTTCCTCCTGCACGGCTGGTCATCGGGCACGGCCACCCAGCTCACCACCGACGACATCATCGGGCACGCGAGCACCGTGATCTGGGCGATCGGCCCCCAGTTGCTGCGACGCGCCGGCACCATGAGGGAACTGCGGGCCCGCGCGATCCAGGCGGCCGCCGACGGCGGACTCGAACCGCTGGTCAAGCGCTACCCACTCGATCGCGCCGCTGACGCCCACGCCGATCTGGAGGGCCGCCGCGCGGTGGGCAAGATCGTCCTCGTCCCCGCCGCGACAGCCGCCGACTCCCCGGCCGACGCGCAGGCCGGCAGCCGCCCCGGTCGCTAGAACGAGCACTGTTGGAGACGCTGCGCGCGCCGCCCCGGGCGACGGCACGCGCCGAGCCCATCCGGCGCGATCGCGGTGACGGCCGACGAACGACCCGCACGGTGCGCGCGTTGACCGTCATCGACTGGGCCTGGACTTCCCGCACTTGGCTGAGGCCGCGCGGATGCACCGAAGCCGGCGGGAAGGTCACCCGCGAAACCGGTTCCGTGATCTCGACCCGTTCACCGGCGTTCAGCAGGCCCGGCCCACGGCCGTGCGCCCCTTCCATCGCGGGTCAGGATGCCCACAAACGCTTCTGAACCCACGGACGAAGAGGAGGGCAAATCGCTTCCGGCGCTCGCCGGGACACCGCCTTGCGACGGCCGCCGGCAGGCCAGGCAGGGACTGCTCACTGCTGCGGCGGACCTCCCGACCGGGCAGGGGGTGCGGCGTACCGCCGATCTGGGGTCGCTGGTTGCGTGGCGCCGCCCGCTCGCTGATCAACTTCCGCAGGACGAGACGCCGTTCGCGACCGTCATCCGGGAGGCGGAAGTGCTTGGTGTCCTCGCCCGCGGCACCCGGTCCGGCGTCGGGGCGGCCCTACTGACGGGTGATGCGGCAGCCCTGTCGTCCACCGCGCGCCGAGCAGCAGCACTGGTTCACGGTTCCCGTCCGGCGCCGTCCAGCAGGTGAGCGGGCCCGGCATTCTGCGGGACCTGGCAGCCAGGCTGTGTGCCGCCCCTCCGTCGAGCCCGGAGCCCGGCCCGGACAGCGGAGTCGCCGTCGAGACAGACAGCGAGGAGATCATCGCCGGCTACGCCGGTCGGCTGTCCCTCACCGACGTTCGCCAGCTCGCCCACGCCGTCGACACCGGTCAGGTGATCACCGTCGGGTACGACGCCGCATCCGGCGGACACAGCGTGCGAAGCGTCAGCGAACTCCCCCTGGACCCGCCTTGGACCCGCCCTGGACCCGCGCGTGGTGCCATCTTCGGGATGACGAGCGCGTCTTCACGCTGTCCCGCATCGCGAGCGTCATGCCCGCGTCACCCCTGTGAGCACCGCAAAGCTTCCGGCTGGCCGGTATAGCAGGTTCTCAATACCGCGAGTATGGTTCCTTGTATGGCGAGCAAGAAGGTAACGGTGACCATCCCCGAGGATCTCCTCGACGAGATCCGGACGGAAGCTGCCGAGCGCGGTCTGTCGGCTTACGTTGCCGAGGCACTGCGGATCAAGCGCGACCGGGACCGGCTCGTGGAACTCGTCGACTGGCTGGAGGAAGAGCACGGTCCGGTCACCGAGGATGAACGCGCGGCGGCCCTCGACGAGCTGAACAGCCTCGACGCCGAGCACGCGCACCGTCGACCTGGCAGCGCCGGAGAGGCCGCGTGAAGAAGCGCGGTAGCGAGCACCGGCCTCCGCTCCGGGTCTTCGTCCTCGACTGCGAAGCCCTGTCTCTCGCCGTACGCGGCGACCGGAAGATGATCGCCTGGCTCGACCTCGCGGCCCGGGGCGAAGCCGAGGTAGTGACATCCCCGATGACGTTGGTCGAAGCGTACGACGGCCGGACCACCGAGCAGCGATGGGACTGGGTGCTCTCCCGCCTCAAAGTCGCCGACATCGGCAAAGACGAAGCCCGACAGGCCCGCCGACTCCTGGCCGATGCCAAGTTGCACGGTCACAAGTACGCGATCGATGCGGTGCTCGCGGTCGTCGCGCGTCGGCAGCAGGGCCAGGTCACCGTCTTCACCTCCGATGTCGACGACCTGGAGAAGCTGGTCCCGGACACGGTCGTCATCAAGAAGGTATGACGCTGTCGTCCGGTCCCGGTTCTGGTCTCATTCATCGACGTTCAGCCACGTCCGCCCGACCGTCCGTCCATCATTCCGCCGCAGGTCAGCCCTCTCCCGTTCGGCTGCGATCGACACCGTGACCCGTTGGAAAGCGTGTGGGGGCAACCCCTCGCGAGTTCGATTCCCGTATCCCCCGCCGGCGCCTCACCGGGCACGACGTCGTAGGGCCCCACCGCCCGCCCGGAGCTCATCGACGCCGCCCGCCGGGCCGCAAGGTACAAAGCCCCTGCCTCACCTTGACTTCGGAACATATTCCGAACTATGCTCGACCCATGTCCACTCTGACCGTTTCGTTCTCCGATCTGTCGAAGAACTCCAAGCGGGTCGCCGACACCGTCGAACGTGCCCAGCGCGTCCACGTGACGCGTCGGGACGGCGAGGATCTGTATCTCACCACCGAGCGTCATGACCGTCAGCGCGAGGAGACCGCCGACGTCACCGCTCGGCTGTTCGCGGCCCTGATCAGCAGCGACGAAGGCGCCCGGGCGATTCTGCTGGCCCTGCCCGAGGTCTTCCCGTGGACCCGGCACCTGTCGACGGACGAAGTGCGCGAGTTCGTCCTCGACCTGGTGAACGCAACCAATGACGCCGCGGAACTGGACGTGCACACCAATCTGCACCGGGCCATCGTCGAATGGCGTGCCACCGCCCGGGTCCTCGCGGACCCCGAACTGACGGCGCAGCTGACGACTCCGCTTCCGGACGAGGACCATGGCGAGGTACCCGCGCCGTGAGCCCCAAGCGCGGCGACGACGTCCCGCCACCGCCGATCGAGAACGAATGGCGCCTCCGATTCGCCACGAACGATGCGGCCAAAGGCTGGGGCGACCTGTGCACCGAGGCTCCCGGTAACACCCGGCGCTGCTACGAGGCGCTACGCGCCCAACCTGCTTCCATGAAGGACCCTGACCGCCAGCACAGGCTTCGCGGACGACTGGGCACCGCCACCCTCGGCGGCACGGAATACCCGCAGTGGGAGTACGAGGTCACCGCCGGCGGTCGCGTCCGCTATCTCGTCGACCAACCACGCCGGACCGTGCATCTCGTCTACGCCTCCACCCGCCACCCCAAGGACACCGACAGCTGAACCCGTCGCACCGCACGCGAGTGGACAGGTTTCGACCCGATAGGCGATGCCCGGCTCGCGCTGAACGGGCTATCTCGTGGACGGCGGTGCGCTTCGGCCGCCGACCAGGAGGAACCCGCGAAGTCCGGTCTCAGTTCCGGTCTCGTTCGTGCGCGTTCATCGGCGTCCGCAAGCCTTTCGCCCGGCCACTCCATCGCAGGTCAGGACGACCCCGCCTCTCCTTGGCTACCAAGGAGACCCGTTGGAAAGCGTGTTGGGGGCAGCCCCTCGCGAGTTCGTATCCCGCATCCCCCGCCGGCGCCTCACCGGGCACGACATCCGAAGGGCGCCGCGGTTCGGCGGATTCCTGGGACGAGCAGCGGGCGTACGGGCGGGCGGTGGAGGCGGTGATCCGGGGGATGCCGGCGGTCATCCTCGACCGCTCCTGGACCGGACCGCCCGACCTCGAACACCTCCCGTGAAGCCCTGACCACGCCACGCCACCCGGAAACGCACCTTCGGACATCACCCACCGCTCGCGTTCGCTGCCGCGCCTGGAGGGTTGCGACCCCGACCAGCAAGGCGCGTGGTGCAGTGGTCCCGGTTCCGGTCTCATTCAGCCGTGTCCTGCGCCGTCCGCCACCCGCCTCGGCATCCGTTCTGTCGCAGGTCAAGATGCCCCTGCCCCCCGGGTACGGCCTCGCGACCCGTCGGTGGACGACGTCAGCCGACGCGGTCCGGGGCCGCCGCGGCAGCCACCCGTGGCCGGTTCGCCTCGATCACCCGGATCGCTCCTGCCGATCACACTCCCGAGCGGCTCCCCGAACCGGTCAATACGGTCACCGTGTGGTGACGCGGACACGCGGCGCCGGCCCGCCGCGGGTCCCAGGACGCCCGCCCCCCGCACGACCGGGCACCGGCTGTGCGGACTCCGTTTATCCGCCGTACGCCTTCTCCGTGTCTGATGACTGACGTCCACGAACGCAGCGGGGTACCGTACCCCGCATATCCACTGCCATCTCGTTCCGCATGAACCGGAGTTGGCGGCCGACAACGTTGTCAGCCGTCCCTTTGAGCATGAGCTCCGACCGGGACATGCGTGCGTGCCGCACCGCCGGAGAGGCGCCATGCCCGTCAGATCTCATCCCCCCTTGCCACCCACGACGTTGACGAGAACCGAGCGCCGGCGGCGACGGCCCCTGCGCGCGGCGGTCGCCGCGCTGGTCGCCGGCACCCTCGGCCTCGCCGCACTCGCGGGTGCCGGAACCGCCGCCGCGTCGCCCGCGACGTCCGCCACGTCCTCCGGCACGTCCGGCGGCACGGACTACACGAAGCTCGTCGACCCGTTCGTGTCGACGGCCGGCGACGACGGCAACGACCTGCCGGGCGCCGAGGCGCCGCACAGCCTCGCCAAGGTCAACCCGATGACCACGCCGGACCGCAACCACTCCGGTTATGACTACAACGAGGACCACATCGCGGGGTTCACCGCCACGGACCTCGACGGTGTCGGCGGCTCGGGCGGCGGCGGCGACCTGCTGGTCGTCCCGACGTCCGTGCGGTACGGCAAGCGCCCCGCGCCCGGCACGTACGCGCACCCCTACCGGCATGACGACGAGAGCGCGTCGCCCGGCTCCTACCAGGTCGGGCTCGGGTCCGTCTCGGGGACCGACACGTCGGTGACGCAGGACGCCGGGACGATCGACGCCGAGATGACCGCGACGACGCGCACGGCGCTCGAACGGTACGACTTCCCCGCCGGGTCGGCCCCCGAACTCGTCCTCGACCTCGCGAACAACTACACCAGCCGCACGCGCGCGACGATGAAGGCGACCACCCTCGCGGACGGGACCACCCGGATCACCGGGCTCATCGCGGGTTCGTTCAACGGCGCCGCGTACCGGATGTACTACGCCGCCACCACGAACGCCCCCGTCACCTCGCTGAAGAGCTGGGGCGACGACGGCACGCTGGGCGACGCGACGGCGCAGGACGGCACCGACACCGGCGCCGTCCTCGGCTTCGACCCGTCGGCGGGCCACGACGTCGAGTTGCGCATCACGCTCTCGCCGATCAGCGCGGACCAGGCCGTCACCGACCAGCAGAACGAGGTGGGCGGCCTCACCTTCGACCAGGCGCGGGCCCGGACCAAGGCCGACTGGAACAGCACGCTCGGCGCCGTGGCCGTGCACTCCTCCGCGACGTCCGACCCCAAGTCGACGCTCACCAAGGAGTTCTACACGCACCTGTACCGGATGTACGGGCTACCGGTGAACGCCACCAGCACCAGCGGGACGTACCGCGGTGTCGACGGCGCGGTGCACCGGACGAACGGGTTCACGTACTACGACGGCTGGTCCACCTGGGACGACTTCCGCAAGTACTCCGTCGAGGCGTACGTCGACCCGGCCACCTACCGGGACATGGTGCAGTCGCTCATCGAGCTCTTCGCCGACGCGCACACCTCCGGCAAGAGCCTCGGCAGCCTCACCCAGTCGGTCCCGACCGTGCGCTGGGAGCGCTCGGCGGTGGTGATCGCCGACGCGCTGTCGAAGGGGTACAAGAACTTCGACCGGCTGGACGAGGCGTACCCGGCGCTGCTGTCGTACGCCGGCTACTACACGGGAGCGCAACTGCGCCAGGGGTACGTCAGCGGTGACCCCGGTACGACCGTGCAGCGCGGCTACGACCAGTGGGCGCTGTCCATCATCGCCGGCGCGCTCGGCAAGGACGCGGACGCGAAGAAGCTGCGTACCCAGTCGACCATGGCCATCGACCACCTGGTGAAGTCCGGCGCCTGGACCGCGGCCGACGGCACCCAGGTCGGCCTGCTCACCCCGCGCGCGTCCGGCGGCGACTGGCAGAGCGCGGACTACGAGAAGTTCGAGGCGGCCGGCCTCTACCAGGGCACGCTCTGGCAGTACAACTGGTACGACGCCTACGACATGGGCGGCCTGATCAAGGCCATGGGCGGCGCGAAGGCGGGGAAGGCCGCCGTGGAGCACATGTTCGGCGTGGACTCCGCCGCCGACGACGGCTCCACGATGCTGCACTCCAACGCCAACGAGATCGACCTGCAGGCCCCGTACCTGTTCAACTACGTCGGCGAGCCCAGCCAGACGCAGAAGTGGGTCCGCTCCATCTACACCGGCACCACCTGGAACCGCTACATCGCGACCGGCTCCACCAACGAAGCCCCCAGCTCGGGCGGCGAGTTCACCCCGCCGATCGACACCCAGGTCTACAAGCTCGCCCCGGACGGCTTCCTGCCGACCATGGACAACGACGCGGGCACCATGTCGACGATGTTCGTGGCCGCGGCGCTGGGCCTGTTCCCGGTGACGGCCGGCTCCAGCCAGTTCCAGATCGGCAGCCCGTTCTTCGACTCCACGACGATCACCTACGCGAACGGCAGCACGTTCACGGTGAAGGCCGACGGGGTGTCGCCGAGCAACTACTACGTGCAGAGCGCGACCCTCAACGGCTCGCGGTTCAACGACACCTGGCTCGACTACGCGCAGATCATCGCCGGCGGCACCCTGGACTTCACCATGGGCGCCAAGCCCTCCCGGTGGGGCGCCGACACGAAGCCCGCGTACTCGCTGGACACCGACACCGGCGCCACGGGAGGCGGCGGAACCGACCGGGGCACCACCGTGGTCTCCGCCCGTCCGGGCACCGTGGCCACCGCCGCGGACGGCACCGTCAAGGGCAGCGTGCAGCTCACCCTGTCCGGTCCGGCGTCGTTCGCCGCCCGCAAGGGAACCAGCCTCACCCGCGGCAAGGCGGCGACGGTGACCGGCCTGCCGGCCGGTGTCAGCGCCGATCTGAAGGTCAGCGGCGCGCACACGGCGACGCTGTCGCTCACCGGCACCACGAAGGTCGACGCGCGCTTCGGCATCACCTTCACCGACGCGGCCTTCGCCCGCGGCGCGCACGCCTCCACGGTGACCGGCACCGGGGTCTCCGCGACCGACCCGCTCGTCATCTCCGCCGCCGCGGTGTACCGCGCGTCCCTGGGCACGCTCATCGACCAGGCGTCCGAGGTCCGCAGCGCCAACTACTCCGACGGCTCCTGGACCCTGTTCCAGTCGGCGCTCCAGCGCGCCAGGACCGTCCTCGCGGACACCGCGTCGGGGACCGGCACCCTCATGGCGGCGCAGGACGCGCTGGCGTCCGCGGCCGGCGCGCTCACCATCGACGAGGGCGGCTACGCCGTCCTTCAGGCCGAGAGCCCCGACCAGAAGGACGGCCCCAGCCTGGTGAGCGAGGCGTACTACTCCGACGGCGACCTCGGTGGCGTCACCGACGGGGCCTGGGAGCAGTACGGCAAGCTCGACTTCGGCGGGGTCGCGCCGCGCAGCGTGTCGGTGCGCTACGCCAACGCGCAGGCCGCGAACGCGAAGCCGAGCAGCGTCGACATCCACGCCGGACCCGCCGACGGGCCGATCGTCGGCACCGTCACGCTGCCCGGAACCGGCGGCTGGCAGTACTACACCACGGTGCAGGCCGACATCACCGACCCCGACCTGCTGCTGAGCGCGTCGGCCGCGACGTTCGTCTTCCACGCCCCGTCCGGGCAGCAGTGGGTGTCGAACTTCGACTGGTACCAGTTCTCGCCGAACGCGGTCACGTCGTCGCCGACGACCACGCTCGCCACGCTGACCGCGCCGAGCGCCACCTCCACCGGTGCCGGCTCGCTCCCGCTCAGCCTCGGCAACGGCATCTTCGAGAACGTCACGAACGGCGCGTGGGCCGAGTGGCACGGCACGGACCTCGGCGACGGCGCCGACACCGTGACCGTCAGCTACGACAAGCCCCGGTCGAGGGCCGCGTCGGACTCCCACATCGAGCTGCACCTCGCCGCGAAGGACGGCGACCGAAGCGTCGACATCCCGCTGGACTACACCGGTTCGGGCTGGGGCACCGTCTCCACCACCTCCGTGCGGCTCGACCCGAGCGTCTTCACCGGCGTCCAGGACGTGTACGCGGACTTCGTCTCCGGCACCCAGACCTCCGACCAGCCGTACGTGGCCAACGTCTACGCGCTGACCCTGACGCGGACCGCCGACGCCCCGGTGGGCTTCGACGCCACGGCGTTCACCACCAGCAGCGGCGGCACCCTCAAGAGCGAGCCGGCCGGCTGGAGCGACGCGGGCTCGGCCACCGACCTCGGCGGCACCTACGACGGCGCCTGGCTGGCATACGGGGACATCGACTTCGGTGCCTCCGCGAAGACCACCGCCACGATCACCTACGCCAACAACTCCGCGCGCTGCGGCACCGGTTCGGCCGTCGAGCTCTACCTCGACGCCTTCGACCCGGCCGCCCCGGGCACGCCGTACGCGACCATCCCGCTGCCGGTCACCGGAAGCGCGTGGTCGTCAGGGGGGACGACGAGCCTCACGCTCCCCACCTCGATCACCGGCACGCACGCCGTCCACCTGCGGCTGACCACGACCGCAGACGCCGCGCACCCGTACGTCGCGAACCTGGGCCGGGTCACCTTCAGCCACGTGGACGCGCCCGCCGCCACGGACACCTCCGCGCTGCGGAAGGCGATCGACCAGTACGCGGGGCTCGCCGGCGACGCGGCGCGCTACGACCCGATCGACTTCGCCGTGTTCACCCGTGAACTCGCCGCCGCCCGCGACCTGGTGGCCGCCGACGGCGCGACCCAGCTCGAAGTCGACACCCAGACCCGCACGTTGACCCTCGCCGCCGACCAGCTGGTCCCGCTGCCGCGGCTGAAACTGGAGGACCTGGTCACGACCGCGTCGGCGCTCACCGACGCGCGCTACACCGACTCGTCGTGGCAGGCGTTCGGCACGGCGCTCGCCGCGGCGAAGACCGCGGTCGCGGACACCGAGGCCACCGACGCGACGCTCACCGCGCGCTACACGGCCCTGCGGAAGGCCCAGGCCGCGCTCACCACGAAGCCCAGGACGGTGCCCGCCGCGCCCGCCGCGGTGTCGGCGACGTCGTCCGGCACGAGCGTGACCGTCGTCTGGTCCGCGCCCGGGGACACCGGCGGCTCGCCGGTCACCGGGTACCGGGTCAGCCTCGACGACGGGCACCAGATCGCGATCAAGGACCCGGACAGCCGGAGCACCACCTTCACCTGGCTGACGGGCGACCGCTCCTACCGGGCGCGGGTCCAGGCGGTGAACGCGGTCGGCGCCTCGGCCAAGAGCCCCGACACGGCACCCGTGGTGACCGGCGGCGGCAAGCCGCGGCAGCCGACCGTGACGAGCGTGGTCACCGACGGCAGGCAGGTCCGCGTGACCTGGCTGCCGGCCGGCGACAGCGGGTTCCCGGTCATCGGCTACACCGTGACCCTCGACGACGGCACCACGGCGCACGTGCCCGGCACGGCGACCACGGCGCTGCTGACCGCCAGGAAGAAGGCGAAGGCGCACACGGCGACGGTGACCGCGGTCACCCTGGCCGGGACCTCGGACGACGCCACGGCGCCGTCGGCCGGCCCCTCCGCCACGGACGCCGCGGCCACGGACGGCGACGGCTCCGACCCGTCGTCGTACACGCCCTCCCCCTTCCCCTCCGACACCCTCAACGCCGACTACTCCTCCGACGCGTGGCCGAGCACCGACGACGGGAGCGACTACTTCAACGACCTGCTCGGCGGCATCAAGGACCTGCACTCCGACATCCTCGGCGCCAACTCCAAGGTGGCCGAGGGCAGTTCGCTGACCGCCGAGAACGACACGATCGCGGTGGGCATCAACAACGCCGCCACGCAGGCCCAGGTGGACCGGGCCGAGACCGACGCGAACAACAGCCCCACCGTCACGATGGCCGACGGCCTCGGGTCGCGGCTCGGCAAGATCTACAGCGACGCCCTGAGCAGCGGCAACCTGCCGAAGACCAACGCCCTGTTCGGCCGGGTCACCCAGGGCATCGACACCCACGACGCGGCGAAGAACTACTACGACTACCTGCGCCCGTACGTGCGGCTCGGGTTCGTCGGCGACGGCGGGGACATCTACGAGTCGCAGGACGGTTCGTACAGCAGCCTCGCCACCAGCGGCTCCTACCCGAGCGGCCACACCTACGGCGGCTACGAGGCGGGCACCATCCTCGCCACGCTGCTGCCGGAGCTGGCACCGTCGATCCTGGCGCGCACCTCGGAGTACGGGAACAACCGCATCGTCCTCGGGTTCCACTACCCGCTCGACGTCATGGGCGGCCGCATCACCGGGCAGGCCACCGTCGCGCACCGGTGGGCGGACCCCGACTTCGCGAAGCTGCTGACGCAGGCGCACACCGAGATCGAGAACGTGCTGCTCGCGCAGTGCGAGAAGGAGGGGTACGGCGACACGCTCGCGGCCTGCGAGGGCGACACGTACGACGGGCTGAGCACGGCGCAGGACGTCAACGTGTACACGCAGCGCCTGAGTTACGGGTTCTCGCGGACGGGCAAGGCCGGGCAGCCGCTGAAGGTGCCGTCCGACGCGGCGGCCCTGCTGGTGACGGCCTTCCCGCAGCTCGACACCGAGCAGCGCACCGAGATCCTGGAGCAGACCGCGACGGACTCCGGGAACCCGCTCGACCTCACCGCCGACGGCGGGGCGAGCTGGGAGCGGATCAACCTGGCGGCGGCGATGACGGCGCACGTCGTCGTCAACGCCGACGGGTCGGTCACGGTGACGAACATCGCGGACGCCACCAAGGCCGCCGTCGCGGACGCCGGCGCCATCACGGTGGGCGGGGTCGCGATCGACGGGTTCGACCCGGAGGTCTCCACGTACCTGGTCGACTGGCCGAAGAACGTGAAGCTCCCGTCCGTCACGGCCGTACCGGCCCAGTCCGGTGCCCGGGTGAAGGTCACCGACGGCAGCCCGGTCCTCACCTCGACCGGTTCCCGGATCACCACCCGCACCATCGAGGTCACCTCGGCCGACGGCACGGTCACCCGGACCTACACGGTCGGCTTCCAGCCGACGGCCCGGGATCACCGCCCCTCCGCCGCGGGCGGCAAGGGGTAAGGCCAGGGAGCGAGGACCACGGGGTACGGCACAGCGTCACCGCGGCCCCTCCGGGCGACCGTCACGGTCCCCGGAGGGGCCGCCCGTATTCCCGGGCGGGCGGCGGCGGTCGGGCGGTGCCGGGCGAGACCGGGGCGGGGTGAAGGATCTGGGGAGACAGTGTCGGTGCGACCACATATCCTGCACCGGACGATCACGCGGGACCAGGGGAGGGCGCGGCATGTTCGGCAAGCTGTGGGGTCGGGGTGGCCGGGAGAGACCGGAGGCGGACCCGTACGCCCTGCCGGTCCCGCGCCGGCAGAAGGACGGGACGTACACGCTGCGCGCGCTGGGGGACACGCGGGTGCTCGCCCTGACCGACGCGGTGCGGGCGGACGACTGGGCGGCGTTCACCATGGCGCTCGCCCCCTTCGACCTCGGTCGCGACCACCACGTCCTCAGCGAACTCGCGGAGTTGGGGGGCGTGCAGAACTGGATCGTCGAAGCCGCCGAGGGCAAGGAGGAGTACCGCGCCACGGCCCTGCTGGTGGCCGGGGCGCGCAACATCGCCTGGGGCTGGGAGGCCCGCACCCGCGCGTCGGCCAAGAACGTCACGCGGGAGCAGTGGCGGCTCTTCCACGAGCGGCTCGAAGTCGCCGAGGAGCAGTTGCTCGAAGCCGCCGAACTGCGGCCGGAATGGAGCACGCCGTGGTCCCGCCTGCTCACCTCCGGGCGCGGCATGTCGCTGGGCGACACCGTCAACGAGACCCGGCTGGCCGCGGCGCTGCGCCGTGACCCGCTGGACCTGGCGGCGCACCACGAGTGGGTGTCCTACCTCCAGCCCCGGTGGAGCGGTGAGCCGGGGCAGGCGCTGGCCTTCGCCCGGGAGAGCCTCACGCGCGCGCCGCAGGGACACCGGCTCGGCTGCGTGATCGCCTGCGCGCACATCGAGGACTGGGTCGAGTCGGACGACGGGAAGTGCCTCGAAACACCCGTTATCCAGGCCGAGTTGAGGGCGGCGGCCGAGCACAGCATCCTCCACCCCGACTACGTGCGGGTGCCGGGCTGGCAGCACGACTTCAGCCTGTTCGCGATGGCCCTGGCCCTGGCGGGTGAACGCCGTACGGCCCGGCGCGTCTTCGGCGCGCTCGACGGCGCCTTCACCGAGCGGCCCTGGTCGTATCTCTCCCAGCCCGAGAAGCAGTTCGCCCGCTTCCGCAGCCGCGTCTGAGCCGGCAGCCGTCCGAGCCGGCAGCGGGTCCGAGCGCGACCGGCACCTCGCCGGGCCCGCACCCGCCGCCGGCCTTCCACGGCCCGGCCCGCGCGGACCCGACCCCGGCCCGCCGCTCACCCGCCGCTCACCCGGCACCCAACTGCCGTTCACCCGCCGCCCCTCCGCCGCTCCCCCGCCGCCCATCCGCCACCCCTTCGCACCCCGGACTGCCCGATGACTCCGCACGACGACAACACCGCGCCCACCGCCGCGCCCGCCTCCGCCGACCGCACCTTCCAGGTGGACCTGCGCGGACTGGTCGACCTCCTCTCCCACCACCTCTACTCCAGCCCCCGCGTCTACCTGCGTGAACTCCTGCAGAACGCGGTGGACGCGCTGACCGCCCGGCAACTCCTCGAACCCGACGCGTTCTCCGCGGACTTCGGCATCCGCCTGTACGCCGACGGCTCGTCGGTGCGCGTGGAGGACGACGGTGTCGGGCTCACCGAAGCCGACGTCCACGCCTTCCTCTCCACCATCGGCCGCAGCAGCAAGCGCGCCGAGCGGATCGCCGAGCAACGCGCCGACTTCATCGGCCAGTTCGGCATCGGCCTGCTCTCCTGCTTCCTGGTCGCCGACGAGATCCACGTCCTCAGCCGCTCCGCCCGCACCCCCGACGCGCCCGCGGTGGAATGGCGGGGACACGGCGACGGCAGCTACACCGTCCGCACCCTGCCCGCCTCCGCCCGTCCCCGGCCCGGCACCACCGTCCGGCTGACGCCGCGCCCCGACGCCGGCGAGTGGACCCGGCCGTCCCAAGTACACCTGCTGGCACGGCACTTCGGCTCGCTGCTGCGGCACCCGGTGACCTTCGACGACGGCACCGGCGGCCCGGGCGCCCCCGTCAATCGCGAGCCCGCGCCCTGGGCGGCCACGTACCCCACCCCGGGCGCCCGTTCCCGCGCACTCGCCGCCTACGGCGAGCAGGTCTTCGGCTTCACGCCCCTGGACACCATCGAGCTGGACCTGCCGGCCGTGGGCCTGAAGGGCATCGCGTGCGTGCTGCCCGACGCGGTGCCGGCCGGGCGCCGCCACGGCCACCGGGTACACGTCAAGGGCATGCTGCTGTCGGACCAGGCCGAGGAGATCCTGCCCGACTGGGCGTTCTTCGTCCGCTGCGTCGTCGACGCCGAGAGCCTGCGCCCGACCGCCTCCCGCGAGTCGCTGTACGAGGACGAGACCCTCGCCGCCGTCCGCGACGCCCTCGCGGAGCGGCTGCGCGCGTGGATCGCCCGGGCCGCCGCGAGCGACCCGGACCTGCTGGCCCGCTTCCTCCAGGCGCACCACCTGGCCGTGAAGTCGCTCGCGGTGCACGACGACGAGATCCTGCGGATGCTGCTGCCGTGGCTGCCCTTCGAGACCACCGACGGGCACACCACCCTCGACGAGTTCGCCCGCACCCACCCGACCGTGCTGGTCACCTCCAGCGTGGAGGAGTTCCGGCAGGTCGCCGCGATCGCCTCGGCCGCCGGCCTCGGCGTCGTCAACGGCGGCTACACCTACGACCGCCAACTCGTCCACCGGCTGCCCGAGGTCAGGCCCGGGACCAGCGTCGCCGATCTCGACCCGGCCACGCTCACCGCCCACCTCGACCCGGTGGACCGGGAGACGGAACTGGCCGCCTCGGCCTATCTCGCGCTGGCCCGCGACGCCCTCGCCGTCTTCGACTGCGACGTCGCGCTGCGCACGTTCCAGCCCGCCTCCGCCCCCGCGCTCCTCGTCGACAGCCGGGAGGCCCGGCACGAGCGCACCCGCTCCCAGCTCGCCCGCGAGCAGGAGGGCGGCCTGTGGGGCGACATCCTCGGCGCGCTGCGCCACGAGGCGCCACGGGCCCAGCTGATCCTCAACCAGCTCAACCCGCTGGTCCGCACCGCCGTCGCCATCGACGAGCCCGAGCTCGCCCGCACCAGCGCCGAGGCCCTCTACGGGCAGGCCGCACTGCTGTCCCGGCGCCCGCTCAGGCCCGCCGAGTCGAGCCTGATCAACCGCTCCTTCCTCGACCTTCTCGCCCACGCCCTGCGCAAGGACAGCTGACGATGCCGACCGCACCCCTGACCACCGACGAGCTGTACCAGGCGCTGAGCGACAACGAGCAGCGCCCGTTCGGACGGGACCGCACCGTCGTCGCGGAGGAACTCGCCGAGGTCGCCGAGCAGTTCGACGACCCCACCACGCTCATCCACGCCCTGCTCGAACTCCACAAGGCGTACACCTACGGCTCGGAACCGCGGAAGTCGCCCGTGGTCTTCGCCCGCCTGCTCACCCTCTTCGACGAGCAGCCCGACCTCTTCGACGAGCGGCTGCGCCAGCAGCTGTTCTGGCGGTTCAAGTGGGTGGCCAACGCCCTGCTCCAGCTCCCCGAGATCCCGCTGGCGAGCCTCCGGCAGTGGCTGACCGAGATGCGCGACCGGTACCAGAAGGCCGGTCTCGGCCTCCAGCCGTACTACGGGCAGGCGTACCAGCTCGCCCACCACGTCGGCGAGGGCACCGCCCCGGCCTACGAGCTGTGGGCCGCCCGCGCCCGCACCCGGCTCAGCGACTGCGAGGCGTGCGAGATCTGCGCGCGTGCCCTGTACCGCCTCACCGCGGGCGACGACGAGCAGGCACTGGACCTCTGGGAGCCGGTGCTGGCCGGCAAGTCGTCCTGCCAGGAGGAGCCGGCCCGCTCCATCTCGTACGCGCTGGCGGCCCTGGTCCGTACCGGCCGCGCCGACCGCGCCCGGGAGCTGCACCTGACCGGATACCGGGGCTGCCGCCGCAACGCCTCGATGGCCGCGGAGGTGGGCCGGCACCTGGAGTTCTGCGCGCTGACCGGCAACGAGGCGCGCGGCCTGGAACTGCTCGCCGAGAACCGCCGGCTGTTCGACGAGGTGGAGTCGCCGCTGGAGACCTACGACTTCCTCACCGGCGTCGAGGTCCTCCTCCAGCGGGTCGAACGGCTCGGCCACGGCGACCTGCCCGCGGCCGGGTACGCGGGCCGCACCTGGTCGGTCACCGACCTGCGTGCCGAGATACGGGACCGCGCCGACGACCTCGCAAGCCGTTTCGACGCCCGCAACGGGACCACGGCGCACACCGATCGCCGTCGCGCCCGCCTGGACCAGGCGCCCCTGCTGGACGCGCTGGAGCTCACCCTGCGCAGCCGCCGCCTCGACGACGCGGTGGCGCCGGCCGCCCCGGTCACCGCCACCCCCGCCACGGCGGCGCCCCTCCCCGAGTCCCTGACCGAACTCATCCTGCGGGCAAGGGACTTGGAGCAGCAGGGGCACCCGGACGGGGACGCCTGCTGGGCCCGGCTGCGGACGCTCACCGCCGCCCCGGACTACGCCCACCCCGACGACCCGGCCGTCGGCCCGTTCGCGCGGCTGCGCGCCGACCTTCTCGCCGACGAGGCGAGCCGGGCCCACCAGAAGGACGAGCACAGCACCGCCGTCCCCCTCTACACGCAGGCGGCGGCCCTCTACGACGAGGCCGGGGAGCGGGGCTACGCGGTGCTCGCCCGCGGCTGTGCCCTGCTCGCCGAGGCCGAGAAGCCCGCGGACGCGGAGCGCGGCGGCGGCGCCGAAGCCACTGACGCGGCAGACGCGGCGGACAGCGCGGACGACACGAGCGGCGCGGACACGGCAGACGCGACGGACAGCGCGGACGACACGAGCGGCGCGGACACGGCAGACAGCGCGGACGACGCGCGGAAGGCGGAGGCCGCCGAGGCCAAGGCGGCCGCACTGGGCGAGGTCCACGCCACGCTGGTCCGTATGCAGGAAGGCACGCCCGACCTCGCCCCGTACCTGGCGGCCCGCCTGCTGCGGCTTCGGGCCACCGCGCTGGGCCTGCGGTTCCAGGAGTCGCGGAGCCAGGAGCACGCCGAACCGGTCCTCGCCGCGACGGACCTGCTGCAGGAGTTCGCCACCCGGCACGACCTGGCCGGCCAGATCTCCGGCGCCCGCCTGCTGCGGACCAGTACCCACGCCATCCGCGGCGACCTGCCCGCCGCCCTTACCGAGATCGACGGCCTCCTCGACCTCCTGGCAGAGCACGGCCCCGCCTGGCACCTGCCCCGCACCCTCGGGCTCCGCGCCCGCCTCCACCTCGGCCTGCGGGACGCGAAGGCCGCGCACGCCGACCTGACCGAGGCCCTGCGGCTGGCCGCCGGCTGGCCCGCCGGAGCGGCACCCACCGCCCGCCTGCACGCGGACCTCGCCGAAGCGTGCATGCGGCTGGACCGGCCCGACGAGGCGCTGCGCCACCTGACCCGCTCGGCGGAGCTGGACCTGCGCGCGGGCAGCCGGGTCGACGCCTTCTGCACCTACAGCAACGCCGCCCAGCTGAGCCTGGAACTCGGCCGCGTCGAGGACAGCATCGCCCTGCTCGACTCCGTCCTGGCCGAGCCGGACGCCGCCGCCGGGGAACTCGACGACCGGCTGCTCGCACAACTGCGGCTGACCCGCGCCCGCGCGCTGCACGCGGGGGAAGACCTCAAGGCCGCCACGGCGGAGTTCGTCGCGCTCGCCGCCGAGTCGGCCGGATGGGACGACGACCGCGGCAGCCACGCCATGATCGCCGCCGAGACAGCCGTGCTCCTCGCCGAGGCGGGCGAGTTCGGCCCGGCGCGCCGGGCGGTGGACCAGGCGATCGCCGCCCACGCCCGAGCCCCCCGCTACGAGCAGCTCAGCAACGCCCTGCGGGAGGTCGCCCGCCTCCGGGGCGAGCAGGACGGCCCCGACGGCCTCCAGGACGCCCTCGCCTTCCTCGCCGACGCCGGCCTGGTCGCCGACGAGGCCCGCGAGGCCGGCTTCGCGCCGCGCGGCCGCTCCCTGGACACCGCGCTCGCCTACGAGTACGGCCGGGTCAACGCGTACGCAGGTGCGTACGACGACGCCGTGGCCGCGCTGGACCGGGCGCTCGACCTGCTCGGCGAGGCGGCGGCCGGGGACGACCGCGTCGACGAGTGGACCGAGTGCGTCCGGCTGGCGGGCGTCGTGGAGGGTATCCACCTCAAGCGCACCGCCGCCGCCCTCGCCCGGCTGGACGCGGCGGTCGCCCACCTGACCTCCCTGGACCGCCCCAAGGAGGCCGACAAGCTCGCCTCGCTGGCGTCCCGGCTGCGCGACGGCAGGTAGCAGGGTACGGGCGGTTGCCGGGGCCGCGGCCCGGACCGGGTGGCGCGGGGTCACTCCACGCGGGCGCGTATCCAACGCGCTTGTCCAGGGCGGGTGTCCAAGGGGGTCGGCCGCTGCCGGCGCCGCTCGATCTGTACGGTGGGAACGGACGTGTCCGGCGGCACCACCTGATCGGTCCTGCTCGGCGTACCTGACAGTCGCCGAGCAGGACTCCCCCGGAACCGGGCTGGCGACGAAGCACGCCCCCGGGCTCCCCGTGCGTCACCCGCTTTGGCCTGCCGCACCACACTGCGGCTAGTTTGTGTGCAGGACAGGTACGCGGGCCCGTGATGGCGGAGACACACGGGGACAGGAGGACGGGAAGAGTGTCGCTGCGCGGAGGGGACCCAGCCGAGATCGGCGGCTATCCGCTTGAGGCACGCCTCGGCTCGGGTGGCATGGGCACGGTCTTCCTGGCCCGGACGAGTTCGGGGCGGGCCGTGGCGATCAAGCTGATCCACCAGCAGTTCGCCGGGGACGAGGAGTTCCGCATCCGGTTCCGGCAGGAGGTGGCGGCGGCGCGGCGGGTCAGCGGCGCGTTCACCGCCGCCGTGGTCGACGCCGACACCGAGGACGAGCAGCCGTGGATGGCGACGACCTACATCGAGGGGCACACGCTCGCCCAGCACATCGCCGCGAAGGGCCCGCTGGACGGTGCGGAGCTGAGAAGGCTCGCCATCGGGCTGGCGGAGGCGCTGCGCGACATCCACCGGGTGGGTGTCGTCCACCGTGACCTCAAGCCCTCGAACGTCGTGCTCTCCCCCGAGGGCCCGCGCGTCATCGACTTCGGCATCTCGCGCGCCGTCGACCAGCAGACGCTGACCATGACCGGGCGGGTCATCGGCACGCCGCCGTTCATGTCGCCGGAGCAGCTCCAGGCGCCGCGTGGCGTGGGACCGCGGTCCGACGTCTTCTCGCTGGGGACGCTGCTGGTGTACGCGGCCACGGGCCACGGTCCCTTCGACGCGGACAGCCCCTACATGACGGCGTACCAGGTGGTGCACGAGGAGCCGTCGCTGGATGCCGTACCGGCGGCCTTGCGCGCGGTCGTCGAGTCGTGCCTGGACAAGGAGCCCGAGGGGCGCCCCTCGGCGGACGAACTCCTCGTGCTGCTCCGGGATCTGCCGGTCGACCTCGGCGGGACCGAGCCGAGCGGCATCGGCGCGGGCCGCACCCGCGACGTGATCACCCAGCATCACCTCGCGACACCGCCCACCCCGGCGCCGAACGCCTCGACACCGAACGTCTCGGCGCCGAGCTCCCCGACGCCGAACGCCTCAGTGCCGAACCCCCCGGCCGGTTCCGGCACCGAGGACACCGAAGCCCCCACCGGCCGCCGTCTGCGCGGCCGTTGGCGTCCGGTGCTCGCGGCCGCGGTCGCGGTGGCGGCGATCGGCGGGGGGATCGCCGCGCTCCAGGCGGGCGGCCTCGGCGGGAACAGCGGCGGCGACCAGGGCAAGAACGTCGGCGACAAGGTCACCGGCGTCGCGGCGCCGGTCGGCTCGCTTCCGGACGGCTTCGCGCCGTGGCACATGACCGTGCGCGGCGGCGCGGGCATCCCCGACGAGCTGCGGTGCGTCACGCACGGCGACGCGGTGTACTGCGGGGGCGGCGGTGTGCTCGCGACCCGGATCAGGGCCGCGGACGGCTCGCGGGTGTGGACGGTGAAGAGCCCGGGCGTGCCCTCCCAGGGCATGCACATGGTCGGCGCCACCGACGACACGGTGATCGGTTACCGCCTCGCCGCCGAGGACGCCCCGCAGGACCCGCCCACCGAGGTGGTGGCCGTCGACGCGAACAGCGGCCGGGAGCTGTGGTCCGTCGCGTCGGGCGACCAGTCGGCGGCCGTCACGTCGCGGACCGAGGAGGCCCTCGTGTTCGGCTCCGCCGTGGTGACGGTCAACGCGGCCGACACCCGCCTGGAAGCCCGGGACGCGCACAGCGGTCACGTGCTGTGGAGGACCCCGTTCCCCGCGGACCGGCAGTGCTCTCCCGTCCTGGCGGGCGCGCGGCTCCTCGCGATGTGCGCGACGCGTGCGGAGGTGGACGACCTGGATGTGCGCCACCCCACCCTGTACACGGTCGACCGCGTTTCGGGGAAGCTGGGCAGGCCCCTCGCGATCGACGTGAAGGCCCCCGCCGTGCCGGTAGGCGTCGCCGACGGCAAGCTCGTACTCCTCCAGGAGCACATGTCGGGACCGGCGCCGGCCGGCTACGACAGGGTGGTGCGGGTGGACCCTGTCGCGCGGACGGTCACCTACACCCCGCTGGCCAAGGTGTACGAGGGGACGCCCGGCATGGCGGGCGGCACCGTCTACGTGAGCGGGCAGACCGGTCTCGTCACCGCGCTCGACCCCCTGACCGGCCGGAAGAAGTGGTCGCGGCAGACTGCCGTGGAGGGCGCGTCGGGGCCGGTCGCCGGAGCCGGTGCGCTGTACTTCAGCTCGGCCACCGGCCGGGTGGTCGCGCTGTCCCCGGCCGACGGCAGGACCCTCTGGACCACGGACCCGCGGGCCGACGGTCTGACCGGCGAGCAGGGCGCGAGCCCGCGCGTGGCCCTCGCCGGGCGTGAGGTGATCGTGGCCGCGGCCGACAACACCCTCTTCGCCTTCGACGCGCAGAAGCCGCCGAAGTCGGACTGACGGTCCCGCCAGCGGCCGACGGCCGACGGCCGACCGCCACCCGCCGACCGCAACCCGCCGACCGCAACCACTGACCTCCTCCCGCCGGCCCGACGGGCCCGCTCCTTGCCCTGCCCGGCACCGAACGGGGGACGGAGGGGCACGATCGGCGTGACAGCCGGGCTCGGGCCACGCCCGCCGGTTACCGTTGGGGAGAGCTTCACCGAAATCGCTCGCCGTGAGCGGCGAACGTACCCCGTGGTGAGCCGAGTTGGGGGGAAACAGGCATGCTCGCGTCCAGGGACGCCCAGGTGGTGGTGGTCGGTGCCGGACCCGCGGGGCTGGTGCTCGGCAACCTGCTGCGGGCGGCGGGCGTCACGTGCGTGATCGTGGAGCGGCAGAGCCGCGCGCACGTGGAACGGCGGGCCCGGGCGGGGTTCCTGGCGCCCCACAGCGTCCGCGTCCTGGAGGAGAACGGGCTCGCCGCGGGGTTGCGGGCCCGGGGGGAGCGCCATGACACGTGTGCCTTCCGCGGCGAGCACGGGCAGTTCGAGCTGAACTACGGAGCGCTGGGGCACCGTCAGCCGCTGACGGTCTACCCGCAGCAGGACCTGGTCGCCGACCTGATCACCGCGTTCCTGGACCGCGGCGGCGAGATCCGCTTCGACACGGCGGTGACCGGGCTGCACGGCATCGACACCGACCGGCCGTCGGTGGACTGCGCCGGTCCCGACGGGACGGCCTACCGGCTGTCCGGGGCGTACCTGGCCGGGTGCGACGGCCGGCACGGCGTCGCCCGGCGTGCGCTGCCCGCCGGCGCGGCCCGCGAGTACCGGCGGTATCACGGCGTGACCTGGCTGGCGATCCTGGCGCAGGCGCCGCCGAGCATGGCCGCGGTGACCTACGCCGTGCACGACCGCGGGTTCGCCGGCCACATGGCACGCAGCTCCACGGTCACCCGCTACTACCTCCAGGTGCCGCGCGGCGAGGACCCCGAGGAGTGGGGCGAGCGGCGGATCTGGGACGAACTGGCCCTCAGGATGCGCACCGCGCAGTACGAGCCCCTGCACGAGGGGCCGATCCTGGAGCGGACCACCGTGGACCTGAGCTCCGAGGTGCGTGAACCCCTCCAGCACGGGCGGCTGTTCCTGGCCGGCGACGCCGCCGCCCTGATCAGCCCGTCCGCCGCCAAGGGCGCCAACCTCGCCATCATGGCAGCGGACACGCTGGCCAGGGCGCTCGTCGACGCGCTGGTCAGGGACGACCCGGGCGGGCTCGCCCGGTACTCGGGGGACTGCCTGCCGCGCCTGTGGCACGCCCAGGAGTTCTCGCACTGGATGATCAACCTTCTGCACGGCCCTGCCGGCGACGACGACGAAGCCGTCTTCCAGCGCGCGCTGCAACGCGCGCGGCTGACGAGCCTGCGGGATCTGCGCAGCCACCAGGACTACTTCGCCGAGAACTACGTCGGCATCTGAACCTCCCGCCCCGACCGCTTCCTCCGCCAACCGGCTCCCGGCCCGCAGCGGAACCTCCAAAACCCAAGATCGGCCGTAAAATTGGCACATTCCTGAGAGACCTGGGGCGGGGGGTGTGCCGGCTGATGGAACTCGAACTCCGACACCTGCGGATGCTGTGCACGATCGCCGACACGATGAGTCTCGGCAGGACCGCCACCGTCCTGGGGTGCTCGCAGCCCGCGGTCAGCAACCAGCTGAAGCGCATCGAGCGGCTGATGGGCGAGGACCTGTTCGTCAGGGGCAGTTCCGGGGTGACCCCGACGGGCTTCGGGGTCGAGGTGGTGGTGCAGGCGCGCGAGGTGGTGGCGCTGGCCGACGCGATCGGGCGGCGGTCCACCGCCGGCCGGCCCGGGGCCGGCCGGGTGCTCCGGCTGGCCGCGACGAACACGCCCGTCCTGCCCGGCATGCTGCAACGGGCGCGCGCCGTCCTGCCGACCCTCGCCGCGCAGGTGAGCAGCGTGTACTCCTCGGCCGAGATCGTCGAGCTGATCGAGGACGGCAAGGTGGACGTCGGCGTCGCGGTCGACTACCCGGGACGCGAGTTGGCGCACTCCGCGGCCCTGGCCCGCCGAGGGATCGTCACCGAGCCCAGCTTCGTGGCCCTGCCCACCACGCACCCGGCCCGCGGCCGGCTGGACGTGCCGCTGCTCGAACTCGCCGGGGACGCCTGGTTTTTGACCCCTGACGACGGTGCCGGCTGGCCCGGTGTCTGCTACGACGCCTTCCGGGCGGCCGGCTTCACCCCGCCCACGGTGCATGAATTCCTCGGCGACCGGGACGAGTTGCAGCGGATGATCGCGGACGGGCTGGGGATCTCCATCGTCCAGGCGACGTGCCGGCCGATTCCCGGGGTGATCGTCAAGCCCCTGGTCGGCACGCCCCTGTGGTGCCGCTACGTACTGGTGTGGCATCGCGAGCGGGTGTCCGGCGAGGTCGCGGAGACCCTCTTCCGCGCGGCCCTGGCCGCCTACGAGGAACTCATCGCCCGGGCGCCGCACTTCCAGGCGTGGGCCGCCCGCCACTACCGGACCCCGCGGACGTGAGGCAGCCCCGGCGCGTGCCGGAGCCCCGTCGTGCGGTCAGCTCGCGCCGCGGTCCGGCCCGGCGGACGGGGCCCCTTCCGGGGTGTCGGCCCACAGGGAGCGGACGTTGCCGAGGTGGCGCCGCATGCACGCCTGCGCGCCCTCGACGTCCCCGGCGATCATGAGGTCGAGCAGTTCGAGGTGCTCCTCGGCGGACTCCACCAGGCGGCCCTTCGCGTCCAGCGCGGTGAGCCCGTACAGCCGCGAGCGCTTGCGGAGGTCGCCCACCACCTGGACGAGGTGGGCGTTGCCGGCAAGGCCCAGCAACCCGAGGTGGAAGCGCCGGTCGGCCTCCAGGTACGCGATCAGGTCATGCCGCCGGGCACCCTGGACGACCTCCTCGGCCAGCGGGCGCAGCGCCTCCAACTGCTCGGCGCCGGCCACGGCCGTGACACGTCCGATCGTCGGAACCTCGATCAGCTCGCGGATCTCGGTGTACTCGTCCAGTTCCCGCTCGGTGACCTCGGTGATCCGGAAACCCTTGTTCCGCACCGCCTCGACCAGCCCCTCCCGGGCCAGATCGAGCATCGCCTCCCGCACCGGCGTGGCCGACACCCCGAGATCGACGGCAAGGGTCGGCGCGGAATACACCACACCGGGCCGCAGCTCCCCCGCGACGAGCGCGGCACGCAGAGCGTTGGCCACCTGGTCCCGTAGGTTCTCCCGCACCGGAATGGCACTGCGAGACGACAGATGACCCATGACCGACCCTCCCACGCACGTGACCGCCAGAATACAATGTCACGTTGCCCTCAGCCCACTGCCATCCCGGGCGGCCACTCCCGCCGCGGGTGCCCAGGACAGGGCGCGCAGGCATCCCGAGCGGATGTCGTCGAGGTGTGCGGAGAGTTCTCCCGGGTTCTCGCTGTGGAAGCCCTGGCGTACCGCCGTCAGGCCGGGGCCGAGACGGAGGTGCAGTCCCCAGGTGAGGTGGGCGGTGGCGAAGCCCAGGGCGGCGGGGTGGCGCAGTTCGGTGCCGGCCAGGTCGCTGAGGGCTCGGCCGTACTCCTCAAGGAGGGCCTGCTCGTCCAGCTCGCCGTGGCCGCCGAAGACGCGGTAGAGGGAGACGAAGGTGCCCAGGTCGAAGCCCACCGGCCCGACGCCGACGTGTTCCCAGTCGATGAGGACGAGGGCACCGTCCGTGTCCAGGCCGGCGTTGCGTGGCGTGAGATCGCCGTGCACGAGAGTGCTGGGCAGCGTGGCGGCGCGCGAGTTCAGCTCCGCGGCCGCGTCCAGGCAGGTGTGCAGGGCGTCGATCTGCCTGCGAGTGAACAGCGCCTTGAGCCGCGGCTCGTGGGCAAGGGCGTCGAGGTTGTCGTGACCGGCCGGAACGTGGTGGGTGTACGCGGCATGGCCGTCGCGCTCCAGCCAGGGGGCGTCGAGGAGGCCGGGGTCCGAGGCCCCTGGGACGTACAGCAGCGCGGTGCGCAGCGCGGCCGTCGTGGCGGCGGCGGGAGTCCAGGGCCGGTGCAAGGCGGCACCGATGTCGCGCATCACCATCCACACGCGCCCGTCGTGCCGCACCACGGTCGCGTCCGGCGGTGTGGCCAGGCCGCGGGGCAGCGCAGCGGGAATGCCGCTGCGAAAGAAGCGGGCTTCTCGGCGGTCCAGTCGGCCATCACGCGAGTCGAGCAGGGACCGGTGGCCCCCACCCGGGATCTTGACGATCCACCGGGACGGGCGACCGTCCGGAGCCGCGGTGCTCACCCCGAGGACCGCTGCCTGTCCCAGCCCCGGCGACAGGTCCCGCACCGAGAGCACCCGCGTTCCGGCTGCCCACGAGCCCTCATGGGATGCCAGGACGGCCTCGATCGTGCCGGCGTCGGGCAGGCCACGGTCGGTCATCCGCTTCCTTCCCGCCGGACGCCGAGTGCCGTGCGGACGCCGAGTGCGGTGCGAACGCCGAGTGCCGTGCGGACGACAGCCGCATGCGTCCGATCCGACGGCGGCGTCACGCACCGAGGCCGGCGGCGCGGGAAGGCGACGACCGGCCGGTCGCGTCCGTCGCTCGACCGGTACCTCCTCGATCGGTTCATCGGACCGGTTCGGTTCGCATCGCCTGCGTGCCCACGACGGTCAGCAGCGCGAGCTTCTCGGCGGTGTCGGTCCCGGCGCGCGGGGTGAACCAGAGCAACCGCTGGCGGCTGTCCTCGCTGAAGAGGCTGAGGCAGTCGAGGTCGAGCATGCCGACGGTGGGGTGGACGATCCGCTTGCGCTCGTCTCTGCGCACCTCCACGTCCTGGTCGGCCCAAAGCGCCTGGAACTCCGGCGACTGCTGCAGCAGCTCGTCCACCAGGTCGGTCGCCTCGGCGTCGCCCGGGCTGCGTCGCCCGACTGCCGCGCGCAGGTCGGCGACGAACGAGCGTGACTGCGGGGCGAGGTCCTCCTGCGGGTAGATCCGCCGCGCGGCCGGGTCGGTGAACCACCGGTAGATGAAGCTCGCCGCGCGGCCGTGGTGCGCGGACAGGTCGCCGAGCATCGCGAGGGCGAGCGGGTTCTGGACCAGGACGGTGTGCAGGTCGGTGCTCACCATCGCCGGGGTCCCGTCGATTCGGGTCAGCAGGTCGAGCATCGCGGGGTGGACGTGCGACGCCGTCCCGCCCTGGGGCGGGATCGGGCGGTTCGCCAACCGGTACAGATGGTCGCGCTCGTCGCGGCTGAGGCGCAGGGCGCGGGCGAGCGCGGCGAGCATCTGGTCGGAGGGCTGCGACCCGGCGCCGCGCTCGAGCTCGGTGTAGTACTCCACCGAGGCACCGGCCAGCACGGCGACCTCGTCGCGACGCAGACCGGGGACGCGGCGCCGCGGGCCGGGCGCGAGCCCGACCTCCTCGGGGCGAATCCGCTCGCGTCGCGAACGCAGGAAGCCGCCGAGTTCGGAGTACCTCGTGTTCGACATGGGCCCAGCCTCCCTGAGCTGCGCCGCCGGCGCCAGGGGATGCCGTCCCCACCTTCGGAAGCAACTGTCACGGGCCCGCGCCGCGCCACACAGTGGACGCCATGAACGCCTCACTCACTGACACACCCACCGGCTCCGGCGCCGCGCCGGTCGCTGGAAAGACGGTCCTGATCACCGGTGGCACGAGCGGGATCGGCGCCGCGACCGCTCGGCTCCTGCTCGCGCGCGGCCACCGGGTCGCCGTCACCGGGCGCGATCCTGGTCGGCTCAAGACCTTCCTCGACGAGGTCGGCCACGCGGACCGCGTCCTGGGCCTGGTGGCAGATGCCTCCGACTGGGACGCCACGAACACGGTGGTCACCAGCACGGTGGAGCACTTCGGGTCGCTCGACGCGGCGATCGCGAACGCGGGCGGCGCGTCCGCGGATCACTTCCGGACGGGCAGTGCCGGCGTCGTCGACGACGGCGATCCGGAGCTGTGGGCTCCGATGGTGCTCGCCAACGTGCTCGGCCCGGCTCTGCTGGCCAGGGCGGCCCTGCCCCACCTCGAACGGTCCCGCGGCCGGCTGGTGCTCCTCGGCAGCGTGGCCGGGATCAAGAACAGCCCGGGGAACCTCTACTCCGCCACGAAGTGGGCGGTGGTCGGCTTCGCCGAGAACCTCCGCCTGCACGCCACGACCCGCGGCATCGGAGTCACGGTCGTGAACCCAGGCATGATCGACACCGCGTTCTGGCACGGCCAGGCTCCCCCCATCGCGATGAGCCCGGATTCCGTGGCCGAGGCGATCGGCTTCGCGCTCGACCAGCCGGCCGGCGTCGACCTCAACACGGTGACGATCCGTCCGATCGGCCAGCCCGTCTGACACCGGGCGTGCAGCGTGCCCGCTGGTGCACCACCCTCGTGTCAGCGATCTTCGACGGACCGCTGACGCACCCGAGGCGCTGCCGGGCCATCGCCCTGCTCGCCCGCCCCCTCTGCCGCGCCCTCTCCACGGGGGCCCGGCAGAGGGGGGCGCGCCGGTGGCCGGAAAAAGATCGAGGCCGCCCGATGCCATCGATCAAGCATGTCCTTTCCTCCCGAAAGCCCTCCATGCGAAGGGAGCGAAGGGCGGACGACCTGTGCGGCCCCGGACGAGGTCGCCGGGGCCCTCGCGCCCCACACGCCACGCACGGTCACGGGCGATGCCCCACACCCGCACGGGCTTCCCGCGCCGTTCCCCCCGCACAACGCCGTACGGGCTTCCCGCGCCGTTCCCCCCGCACAACGCCGCGCGCACCCCCACCGGACTCGCGGCGCGGCAACACCGGCCGCACGCGCCCCCTCGCCCGGCCCACCCCGGCCCCGTGGAGGCGGTAGCCACTGCCGCGGCCCCCTCCCCCCGGCTCACCCCGCCGCACCCCCCGCCCGCACCGCCGCCGCCGTCGCCATCGCCCCCAGCAACTCCGCACGCTGCCCCAGCAACCCGCTCCGCACGCTGACCGCCTGCGCGCTGGCGGGCTGCGCGTAGCGGTCGACGGACTCGCGGACGCCCGCCACCAACGGGGCCCCCGCCGTGCCCAGTTCACCGCCGAGCACGATCGCCGCCGGGTTGAGGCAGTTGACCAGGTCGGCCAGCACCCGCCCGATGGTGCGCCCGGCGTCCGTGACCACGCGGGCCGCCGCCGAGTTGGGAGCCAGCTCGGCCAGCGGCGGGAGCACCGTCGAGACGTCCCCCGCCCCGGTCTTGAGCACGTGCGTGAGCTGGCGCCGCACCTCGGTGATGGACACCACCGTCTCCAGGCAGCCGCGGCTGCCGCACCGGCACCAACTCGTCGCGCCCGGCAACTGGGTGTGGCCGATCTCGCCCGCGATGCCCGTCGATCCCCGGTAGGTGCGGCCGGCCAGCACGATGCCGGCGCCGATGCCGTGCGACGCCTTGATGTAGAGGAAGTCGTCGAGCCCCCGCCCCGCGCCGAAGGCCCGCTCCCCCCGCGCGCCCATGTCCGCGTCGTTGCCCACGCTGACCGGATGCCCGAGCCTGCGGCCGAGCTCGTCGGCGGGATCGAGGCCGACCCAGTCCGAGAGGATCGTGGGCGCCCGGACCACCTGGGTCCGTACGTCGAGCGGCCCGGGGATGCCCGCGGCGATGCCCAGCACCCGGTCCAGCCGCTGGCCGGCCGCTTCCAGGGCCTGGTGGACCAGGCCGGCCGCGGAGTCGAGCGCGTCGTTGGGCCGCCCGTCCACGTCGAGTTCGTCGGTGCGCTCCGCCAGGATCTCCCCGGCCGCGGTGGCCACCGCGGCCGTGATGTGCGCGTGCCCGAAGTCGATGCCGACCACCACC